>JAOTYK010000023.1 GCA_029861955.1 Acidobacteriota bacterium | reverse complement strand
CGGATCGTCTGCCATCGATCGGCTGGCATGGGCGGAGCATCGCAGCGGACCCACTGCGAGTCCGGTACCAGCATCAGACCCCGAAACTCCCCGGAATCTGACCCTCTAACTGCCGGACTGTCCGCCGGCGGACGATCGACCGTCCGGTGTCCGGACAACAAGCCGCAATCAACGGGCCACGTTGGACCGATTCGCTAGAATAACGGCTCACTCCCTCACGGGTCAGGAGCCGGCATGTCTCGAACTCTCGCTCTGGTCGCTCTTTGCGTTCTTACGCTCGGGCTTACTTCGGTCGCGGCGGCGATTCCCGAGGCTCAGCAGGCCGGGTTCTCTCCGGCCCGGCTCTTTCCGGATGCCACGTTCGATCCCGAAATCCCGACCCAGGAGAGCGTGATCGGGTTCGCCCACGGCGCGCGTCCGCTGAGACATCACGAACTCCTGACGTATCTCCAACAACTGGCAGACTCCTCCGACCGAGCGACGATCCAGGAATACGCACGGAGTCACGAGAATCGACCGATGATCGTCTTCGTCGTATCGGACGAAGATGTCATCGCGGATCTCGAGACGTTTCGTGTCGCCCACGAGCAGCGAATGGACCCGCGAGGACGAGCCGGCTCCGAAGACTCGGCCACGCTCGATGGCGCAAGGGCCGTCGCCTGGCTCGGTTACGGAATCCACGGCGATGAACTGAGCAGCGTCGATGCCGCCGCCGCTGTGGCCTATCGACTTGTGGCGGGGGAGGACGAACGATCCAGACGCATCCGCGAAGAGTTGGTCGTTCTCATCGATCCCGCCGAGAACCCCGACGGCCGCGATCGCTACCTGGCGTTGACGGCGGCGTTCGCCCATCGGACGCCCAACCCGGACCTGGACGACCTCTCCCATAGCACCGTCTGGCCATGGGGACGGGGCAACCACTACCTGTTCGACCTGAACCGAGACTGGTTCAGTCAGGTGCATCCCGAGAGCACGCGGACGGAGTGGATCGCACGCTGGAACCCACAGCTGATGGTCGACAGTCACGAGATGGGTGCCAACAGCAGCTATCTATTCTCGCCGCCGCGTCATCCGTTCAATCCGCACCTGCCCAACAACAATATGAAGTGGGCCGATCACTTCGCCGCAGATCAGGCACGGGCGCTCGACGAACGTGGCTACGGATACTTCACACGCGAATGGAACGAGGAGTTCTTCCCCGGCTACGGATCGTCGTGGGCCATGTATCGCGGCGCGGTCGGCATCCTCTACGAGATGTCCCGAACGAGCGGTACCCATGTCAAGAAACGTTCCGGGGGGACGCGCAGCTATCCGCAGGCGGTCGAACATCAGGCCACCAGTTCACTCTCGAATCTGACAACGTTGATGGACAACCGAGTAGAGATCCTCGCCGACTTCGTCGCCGATCGGCGCGCCGTCATCGAGCAGGGAAAGGGCGGAACGATACGGGGCTGGGTGCTCCCGGAAGGACGCCACCCGGAACGAACCCGCAAACTCGTCGATCTGCTGCGTCGTCAGGGAATCGAGGTCCAGTCCAACGCCGCCGGTGGCACCGTGCCGGGTCTCGTCGATGGTCGGACCGGTGGGACGGTGGTTCCCGAAGCCGGCACTCGATTGTGGTGGGTTGGACTCGACCAGCCGGCCGGTCTCCTCGTGCGACAGTTGCTGGATCCCCACTTACCGATGGACGCTGCGTTCTTCCGAGAGGAGCGAGAGCATCTGGAGCGCGGAAAGGGGACCCGGCTCTACGAGACCACGGGTTGGTCCATGCCCTTCAACTACGGCGTCGATGCGTATTGGACGGCGCGTGCGCCCCAGGGTTCGTGGAACGACGATGCGTTGCCGGTCGACACGGGGGCGTTCCGGGATGTCAATGGCGCGGTTGTCTACGTGATCGACGGAACCCGCGATGCGTCTCGCTCGGCGCTGGTCGACCTGCTGCAGCGGGGAATTCGGACGCAGATGGGCGAGAAGCCGTTTCGGGTCGGTGACGTTTCGTACGATCGCGGTGCGATCGTGATTCCCGTCGAGGACAACCCCGACGACCTGCCCGATCAGCTGCGTCAGGTTGCCGAGCGCTGGAGCACCGTCATCGTAGGCGTGGATACGTTCAAGGCGCAGGCAGGCCCGGACCTCGGCGGTTCGCATTTTCGTTCGCTGGTCGAGCCACGTGTCGCCGTGTTGACGGGATCACCGATCAGTCCAACTTCTTACGGTGCGCTGTGGCGACTCCTGGATGAGGATCTGGCGCTCCGATTCTCCGGCCTCGATATCGGGAGGTTCAACTCGACGGATCTCGATCGTTACAACGTCCTCGTCTTCCCGTCGTCCTTTGGGTCGTATCAGGCGATTCTGGGCGAATCGGGGATGGATCGACTGCGACGCTGGATCGAGTCCGGCGGCACCGCCATCGGGATCGGCAACGGTGCCACGTACCTGGCCAACGAGAGCAGTGGTCTGACGCAGACGAGGCTACGTAGCCAGGCTCTCGACAAATTTCCGCCTGTCGTCCTCGGAATTGATGCGGAAGACGCGCAACGAGCGGGCGGATTTCGCGCCACGGGGATTCGCCCTCCGGCGCCCCCCAAGAAGCCCGCAACCGGAGACAGCAAGAAAGCGGCGGCTCCGGTCGCGAAGGTGACGCGTCTTTCTCCCTACGATGTGGCACCCGCCATCGGCGCGGGCGCAAAGCCATTCACCATTGGCACGCCACAAGGTGCCGCAGCGAACCCACCGGTCGCCCTCGGGGCCTGGTTGAAACCCTATCTCGCCGACGGCAAGTCGGCGCCTTCCAAGGAGGCCCTCGCCGAGGCGGATGCGCGGCTCCGGAGGTTTGCACCACGTGGCGTTTTCTTGCGTATCGAACTGGACCAGCAGATCTGGCTGAACTGGGGTCTTGGGGATTCCATTCCGGCACTGATCAACAGTCGGGACACGCTGGTTGCCACCCAGCCCGTACAGGTCGCCGCACGATTCGCCGAGGTGGATCAGTTGCATCTCGGTGGTCTGCTGTGGCCGGAGGCCGCCGGACGCTGGGCACAGACGGCCTACCTGACCCGCGAGGGCGTCGGCCGTGGGCAGGTCATCCTGTTCCCCAACGAGCCCGAGTTCCGAGGTTGGACGCTTGGGACCCGCCGCCTGCTGGTCCAGGCGATCGTCGCCGGTCCGGGGCTGGGGACGCGCTGGTCACGTCCATGGTAGATCTGCACCACCCATGAGGAGACGATGATGGACTGGGGACTCGACAATCGATTGAATCGCATCCTGAAGCCGGAGACCGGTCGGACGGTGATGCTCGCCATCGACCACGGATATTTTCTTGGACCGACATCGGGACTCGAGCGACCGGGTGAAACCATCGAGCCGCTCTTGCCCTACGCGGATTCTCTGATGTTGACACGGGGCGTCCTGCGTCGCTGCGTGCCTTCGCAGACGGACATTCCGATCGTCCTACGGATGTCAGGTGGCACCAGCATCCTGACGGATCTTTCGAACGAAGGACTGACCGTCGCGATCGAGGATGCGATCCGACTAAACGTAAGTGCGATCACGCTCTCGATCTTTGTCGGTGCGGAGGGTGAGCGCGAGACCCTGCTGAACCTGGCAAAACTGGTCGACGCGGGGCGCCGCTACGGTCTGCCCGTACTGGCCGTGACCGCCGTCGGGAAAGAGATGACCCGCGACGCGCGCTATCTCGGTCTGGCGTGCCGGATCGCGGCGGAGCTCGGCGCCGATATGGTGAAGACCTATCACTGCGACGGTTTCGACGAGATCGTGCGTGGCACGCCGGTGCCGATCGTCATCGCCGGCGGAAAGAAGATCGAAGAACGTGCCGCGATCGAGCTGGCGCACCGTGCCATTGCCGACGGCGCGTCGGGCGTCGACATGGGTCGCAATATCTTCCAGTCCGACTGCCCCGTGGGGATGATCCGCGCGGTGCGCGCGGTGGTCCACGAGGGTGTCGATGTGAAGGACGCCCTCGAAATCTATCGGGCGGAAAAAGGATAGATCCCGAAATGGGCAGCATGAAGGTCGCCGTCTACCACCGGAACGACGATATCCGTCTCGAGGAGCGAGAGCGGCCATCGATCTCGAACGGGGAGCTTCTGGTTCGGGTCGAGGCCAGCGGCATATGTGGTTCCGATGTCATGGAGTGGTACCGGCAGCCTCAGGCACCCCTCGTCCTCGGCCACGAGATCAGCGGCATCGTCGAGTCGGTAGGAGAGGGTGTGACGGATTTCGCCGTCGGCGATCGCGTCTGCACCACGCACCACGTGCCGTGCGGCAACTGTCGCGACTGTCGCCGGGGTTCTCAACACGTGTGCGAGACCCTGCACCGCACGAGGTTTGATCCCGGCGGCTTCAGCGAGTTCGTTCGTCTGCCGGAGATCAACGTACGCCTGGGGACATTCAAACTGCCGAACGACGTCAGTTTCGTTCAGGCGTCCTTCGTGGAACCGCTGGCCTGTGTCATCCGTGGACAACGACTGGCAAGTGTCGGCGTGGATTCCGACGACAGCGTCCTGGTGCTGGGCTCGGGAATCTCCGGGATCCTCCACCTTCAGTGGGCCGGGTCTCGAGGTATCAAGCGTCTATTCGCCGCCGATGTTCATCCGTACCGTATGGAGATGGCAACGCGATTCTCGGCTCAACGGGTCTTCGACGCGCGTGATCCCATCGTGGACGCCGTGCGTGATGCCAACAACGGCCGTCTCGTCGATCGTGTGGTGATCTGCACCGGCGCCGATGCCGCGTTTGCTCAGGCGTTACGGCTTGTTGCGCCAGGTGGTTCGATCCTGGTCTTCGCGACACCGGCACCGGGCCGCAACGCGGATCTTCCACTCAACGACTTGTGGAAGCGTGGAATCTCGCTGGTGTTCTCCTACGCAGGACCACCGACGGAGATGCGACAGGCGCTGGACGCGATCGCAACTCGGGAGATCGACGTCGACGGAATGGTCAGTCACCGATTGTCGCTGGCCGAAACGGGGCAGGGGTTTCAGCTCACCGCAAATGCAGGGGAGTCGCTCAAGGTCATCGTGGAGCCTCACCGTCTTCATCCTCGCCGATGAGTTCTTCCTTCTCTCGCGACGCCGATGTCGCCTTGACCTGAGCCTTCGCAAGGCGGCGACGAAGCTTCTCGACGTTCTCGCGAGTCGCTTTCAGTTGCGACACGACTGCGGGGAGCGAATCGCTCAGCGCAGGATCCTCCAGGGCGGCGACATGCGAGGCCTCCAGCTCCACCAACTCTTGCTCGGTCACGCGAAGTGTCTCTTCGATCTTCTTTGAGGTCTTGTCCGCCTGCTCCTGAGCGTCGACCGCCTTCGCGATCTCTGCAGGTCGACCACTCTCGGGATCCGTATCGAGGTCGAGCTCCGAACAGGCGAGCACGAACGCGAGCACGCCTACCTCGCGGGCCAGATCGTCCATCGACCCTTCGATCGCGCTGATGGGTCTGTCATCCTGCAAGGCAAACGGCGCGAGCACCACCGACGCGTCTCCCGAACGCTCGATGATCATCTCGACGGTCGGGTCCGCCACGATGATCGGCTCGGCATCGATGCGCGCGTGTCCCAGCTCCTCGCGAACGCGGCGGATCTGATCTTCCGGGTCCTCGTCGGGGTTGGCCGGTACGAAAAGGCGGATGCGTGCGGCCTCCAGATGACGACTCCGCGTCATCAGATAGCTCATCAAGACCATCCAGTTGCCGGTGGCGTTCTCGCGATACCAGACGTCGATCCGCCGCTTTGACGGTTTCGTCTGCTCGATGGCGGCGAAATCGTTGGGCCCCGCCGCCAGCAGCACGACGTGACAGTCGTTGCGGAGGGCGGTGCGCACGTACCGCCCGTAGGAGGCCAGGCCCGGACGATCGGGCACATCGTCGTTGTGGTCGTACCAGTTGAGGAGAACGGTATTCGCCCACAGGGGGCCGATCCCGTGGGATTGCAGGAGGACTCCCAGTTCTCGATCGACATCGGCGGCCAGGATCGTTCTTGAGAAGACCGGGACGTTGGCGTCACGCAGTTCCTTGCGAATCGTCTTCTCGACCTCCTGTCGCTCTTCCTCCGCTCTGGGGCCCGCTCGATCGAACAACAGTTTGACCATCGTCGTATAGCCACTGTTGCCCTCGAGCCACGAGGCGAATCGTGCAAGACGTCTGCGACGACGTGGATCATCGGTGAATGCCAGGATCACCGGTCGCCAATCGCGTTGTTGGACGGAGTCGTGTGCGATGGCGTGAAGGTCATCTCGGACTCTTTGCATACGATGAGATCGTTCGCTATCCGCCCAGCGTTCGACCCCCCCACGACGCCGGATGTACTGGTGGATGCCGTAGAGGACGGCCACGGCACCGACGGCGGCCAGCGGTTGGATCGCCAGCATGACGCCGGCGCAGGCGATGGCACCGGCGAGACTGAGTCGCTGATTGAACCAGCGGAAGCGGGGTCGGAAAGAAGGACTGTTGGCGCGAGCCTCGTACCAGGTTGCGTAATTGAGAAGACCGTACGAGATGAGGAAGAACATCGAGACAATCGGTGCGATCAGGTTCAACTGGCCGATGGCAATCGTGGCGCTTGCGATCACCAGAGAAAACAGCACCCCTCGACGCGGGTTCTCATTGGCGCCGTGACCCAGCGCGAAGGGTGTCAGGAGAGGGAACACGCGATCTCGGGCGAGAGACTGCAGGATTCGCGGCGCTCCGAGGAACGACGCGAGGGCCGAGGACAAGGTCGCCGCGATGACACCGGCGTCGACGAGCCAGGCCACCGACGAGACGCGCCGCATCGCGCCGAAGTCAGAAACCAGTTCGTGACCGGGAACGGTGGCGGCGAACGCGAAGGCGACCGCCAGATAGACGACGATCGAGATTCCGACGGCAAGAAACGTCCCGGTCGGTAGCGAGCGCCCCGGGTTCTTCAGGTCCCCGGACATGCTGACGCCCTGGGTGAAGCCGGTGACCGCAGGGAAGAAGATCGCAAAGATCACCCAGAACGGTGGGCCGACGCCCGGCCCGAAGTTCTGCTGGAGCAGTTGTCCGTCCCAGGCCTCGAACGCACCGACGAAGAACGCGACGATGGCCGCCACGAGAACGCCCATGACGACGTACTGAAACCGCGTCGCCCAATCGGATCCCAGCCAGGCGAGCGTGAACAGCATTGCAACCGCGGCTGCCGCGATGGCCTGCGGCGCCCAGGCGGCAGTCAGGCCACCGAGAACCGAGACCGCCTCACCGAAGCCGATGGCGTAGAACGCGATCGAGACGGACTGGGCAAGGAACAGGACGATGCCCAGCGCCCCGCCGAACCCGATACCGAGGGTTCGCGAGATCAGGTAGTAGTCGCCGCCGCCGCGTACTCGGAGATTCGTCGCGATGGCGGAGAGGCTGATGCTCGTCAGGATCGAGATCGTGTTGGCGATCAGGATGATGACCAGCGCGCGACCGAGACCGGCGGCACCGACGACGTAGCCCAGGCGCAGAAAGAGGATGATGCCCAGGATCGTCAGCACGCTGGGCGTGAAGACGCCGGCGAACGTCCCCAGGGAGCCGCCTGAACGCTCTTCCGTTACTGCCAAGAGAACCGTCGGTCAGGCTTAGCTGCCGGAACGGCGCCGCGGCGCCTCCTGCCGGGTCTGAGATCGTGGCCCCAGGAGCCTGCGTGCTTCGTCACGAAACTCATCCTGGTCGAGCGGCTTCATGAGGCATACATCAGCTCCAGCGTCCATCATCCGTCGAACACGCTCGGTGTCGCCACCGGTGATCGCCATGATACCCGCATTGCGGGTCGCGTCATGATTGCGAAGCGAGCGACAGAGTTGGATCCCGTCCACGTTGGGCATCATGATGTCGACGATGATCAGGTCCGGCATCAACTCGCCGGCCTTGATTCCGGCATCGTAGCCGTCCTCTGCCTGTTCGACGACGATGTCCGGCTGGATCTCGAGCAGCCAGCGTGAAATCAGAGTGCGAATATCGGCATCGTCGTCGACCACCATCGCCGTCCGTGGGACCGCGCTCCCTCGGAAGAACGATTCATCGACGGGCATCTCGAACTTGGCCAGGAAATTTCGGAATTCCGTCGCCAGGACGCGATAGTGTCCACCAGGCGTGCAGAACGCCAGAAGTTTTCCCGACTTGATCCACTTGAGGACACCGTCGTTGCTGACCGCGCAGTAATCCGCGACCTCCGAGGTTGTTAGGAATCTACGGTTCGGATCGGTCTTTTGTGCCATGACCAAGCCCTCCGAATGGTTCTCCTCCCTGAGCCAGAAACACTAACTACCCAAACTGCGCGGCGTGTCGCTTCGCATCCGCGTCCATTAATTTCGAGTCAGTCAATTAACTTTCACGACGACGGCTGCCGCCGTATCGCCTGCTGCGCAACCCACGAAGAGGCCATGCCCGCCGCCGTTCATTGCCAGCTCTTCGATCATCTCGATCACGAGCCGCGTGCCGGTAGGACCCTGCGGGTGACCGAAGACCAAGCTTGACCCGAAGCGATTGAATCCTTCAATCTCCAGACCCATCTCTCGCGCAAAGTAGATGTCGTTGACCGCGAACGGGTTGTGCGTCTTGACGACGGACACGTCCTTGATTCCGATCCCGGCCGAGTCGAGCGCCGCGCGGGCGGCGGGCACGGTGGCCTTCGCCATGAAGCCCTTCTTCGTGCGGCCCTGCCCGTACGACACGAGTTGGACCTCGATCTTGTCGTCCCGGGAGAGTTCCTTCGCTTGCTCTCTCGTCGAGACGACGATGCCGCAATTGCCGTCCGCCGGATGGGTCTGACTTCCAAAGGTCACGGTTCCGTCGGGCATCACCGGTCGCAGCGCCGCCAGGCCATCCGCCGACGTCTCGAACACGCCCTCGTCCGTCTCGACGCTGGCCAGGGTCTTGCGACCGCGGGCATCCTTCACTTCGAAGGGGGAGATCATGTACCTATTCTGGAACGCGCGATTGTCGGCGAGTGCGTCTTTGTATTGATTGTAGCGGATCAGCGTGCAACGATCCTGTTCCTCTCGGCTGATCTCGGACTCTTTTGCCACATTCTCGGCCGTCTGAAGCATCGCATTCCTTGCCCAGGGGTCGTTGCCGAAGCTATCCATGACCCAATCTTCTTTCTGCCCGGTGCCACCGGGGCCCGCAGGATTGGGGTAGTAGATGTGGGGGCCGTTGCTGCAACGGTCTGCGGTGACACTGAGGACCGATCGAGAGCCGGAGGTCTCCACTTCGCCGGCGGCGGTTGCCAGCGCTCGGGCTCCGGTGGCGCAGGCCTGCGAGACCATCGTCCCACTGATCTTGTCGTTGCCGATCAGCGCCGACAACCACGGGCCGCCGTACATGCCGCTCTTCTGCGGAACCGTCGTACCCAGCACGATGCTGTCGAAGACCTCTGCAGAGATCTTCCGTTGCTCCAGAGCATGTCGTGTCGCCTGGGCCGCAAGCGAGATCGCATGGACATTGGCGAGGTTACCCTGCCACTTGCAGAAGGGAGTGCTCCAGTAGCCGCCGTAGGGAACATAGCTGCTCTCGAAACGCATCTTTCTCCTCGTCGGGGACGCCCCGAGGTCCCGGCCAGGTTTTCTGGTTGAGTCTGGACGCCCACTAAATTGTAGCGGAAACGCCCCGTTCCTCCCATGTCGAGGGCTTGCCCTGCCGTCGATATCGGGGTAGAGAGGAAGGGATGAACACCCGCCCCGCAGGAAAATCGCCGACCGCCGGGAAATTCCTCGCCACGGGTCTGCTCGTGACGCTGACGATCGTGGGCTGCAGCACCGGCGGCCCGACGACACCGGCCCGCTATGTCGCCTCGCTCGAGAACACGGCGACGACCGGAGCCGACGCCGCGTCGATCCAGTACGTCGGGCTCCAGAGCTGTCGCTCGTGTCATCTCGGTAAGGCGGCCACGTTCTCGGCGACCGGGATGGGACGATCCTTTGGGCCGATGGAGGCCGGGATGATTCGCGCCGACTTCGTGGACAACAACACATTTGTCGATGAGACCGGCGGACTTCACTACACGATGACCGAGCGAGACGGTCAGTACTTCCAACGGGAGTCGCTGTTGGACGGCCAGTCGCGACCCTACAACGTCGTCGAGCATCGACTGATCTACTGGGTCGGGTCCAACCATCACAGTCGGGGCTACGTGCTGGAACGAGAGGGACGGTTATTCCAGGCACCGGTCTGTTGGTATCCGCAGACGGAAGCCTGGGATTTCTGTCCAGGCTTCGATAAGCACAACGAGCATTTCGTGCGCGAGACATCTCAATCCTGCGTGTTCTGTCACAACGCCGTGATGGTGGCTGAGGAGGGCGAGCGCAATCGCTTCCGTGAACCGATCCCTCACGGGATCGATTGTGAACGTTGCCACGGTCCGGGTTCGCTCCACGCCGACCGCTGGAGTGACGGGGACCACACACCCGACGGCGGGGTCGACCCTTCCATCGTTCACCCGCGCCGACTGGACGCCACGGGGCGCAACGAGATCTGTTACCAGTGCCATCTCGGCGACGCCCGTGCGACGGAACGGGTCTCACGTCACGGCTCGCAACTTGCCGACTATCGACCGGGTACACCTTTGCTCGATGTCATGGTGCCGTTCCGCTATCGACAACCCACGGAGTGGGATTTCGGTCTCTCGGCGCAGGCGGATCGGATGCTGCTAAGTCGATGTTTCACGGAGAGTGCCGGTAGGCTGGAGTGTGTGACCTGTCATGATCCCCACGTCACGACCTACGACGCCGATCGCCCACAAGACTTGTTTCAACGACGTTGTCTCTCGTGTCACGAGCTAGAGAGTTGCCTTGCGGATCCGGCGGCACGAGCCGCCACCGAACCGCTGGCCGACGACTGTGTGCAGTGCCACATGCGTCGCGCGGAACCCGACGATCAGCGCTTCACGGAGTTCACGGATCACTGGATTCGTACCAACATCGACGTGAAGGTAAAGGACCACCGAACGGAGTTCGACATCGAACCGGTGTTTCCCGATAGCTTCGCGACGCTGTCTGCCGGCGAGCAGGCCTATCACGAGGCGCGTGCTTTGTTTCTCCTGGCCGACGAGGCGCCCGGCAGCCAGCGCATGGCCATGCATGAACGTGCGGAGGTGCTGTTTGCGAAGACCCTCGACGAGGGGTTAGAGAGTCGTGACGTTCATTTCTTTCGCGGAAAGAACATGTTCAATATCGGCCGATTCGACGACGCCGAACCCTCGTTGCGACGTGCCCTCGAACTTGCGCCCTCCGATCCGGAGGCCTCCCTCACTCTCGGCCAGATCGTGTTGGCCCGTGGCGATCATGACGAGGCGTCGGATCTGTTCGGAGACATCCTCGCCACGGACCCGACCCATGTCGGCGCCCTCGCCGAAGCCGGGCGCGTCGATTTTGCGCGTGGGCGCAGGGATGCCGCGATGCGGCGTTTCGAACAGGCCGCGTCGCTGGAACCCGAGAGCGCGGACCTCCAGGTCAACTGGGGGATGGTCCTGGCCGCCGACGGTCAGTGGGAGGTTGCGGCAGAGCGGGCCGAGAGCGCCGTCCTGCTGGCCCCCAATTCCACCGAGACCTGGTCGTTCTACGTCAATGTGATGCGAGAAATGGGACGCGAGTCGGCGATGCGTCAGGGTCAGAACCGGCTTGAAGCGCTGCGCCGATAGTCGGCGACTTGCTGGCAGGGGAGACAGGAATCGAACCTGCAACCCCCGGTTTTGGAGACCGGTGCTCTGCCAATTGAGCTACTCCCCTGCAGGTCGAAGGCAGCAGGGTAACACACGGAAAACTTACCGGCGACGCCACGTCGCGCGGTGTTGAGGTTCCCGAACTTCCCGCCAATCGGGGAAGGACTTATGGGCACTCCAAGAGTGCACGAGTTACCCCTAATGATGTTGTACCACCGGAGCCCGATCCACAGGGATTTGTAGCCCGAACCAGGATGTGACGGACCGCCCCGGGCGAAAGCGCTTCGGTATCAACGGTCTGGGTGTCGGAGCCCGCGGATTCCAGACACGTAGCCGCAGCGGCGAAATCGTCTGCAGCACTCGAGGCGATCGTATCGTAGGTCAGTGAAAGTCCACCAGGGACAGCGGGTGCACTCCAGGTAATCGTGGTTGTACCGCTCCCGGACAACGCGACGTCCAGCGTCTCACCCGGAGGATTCCAGGCCTGCCCGTTGAGGGGTGCGCAGTCGTCGCCGTTGTCCGTGCCGTCGCTGTCGGCGTCCGGTTCAGTGATGATCGTCCGTACCTGATTGGAGGCGACGTTAGATTGCTGAGTCGTCGTTCCGTCTGGCCAGTCGACCATTATTTGATCGACCGTGACCGCCGAACCGATTCCAAAAAACGCTTCCGCAGGTTCCTGCCCCATAAAACTGGTTCCGGCAGTGATCAGGCGTGCCATCTCGAGTGCACCGATCGTGATCCGTACGACCGCGCCAATGGCCCGATGATTTGGCCCAGCCAGTCGAGGTTTGATCACGATGTAGTTGTTTGTTGATGCATCAACGCCTTGATTGTCCAGGAGCCGCAATGCATGCGGTTGCACGGCAGAACCGTTGCACGTCTGGATAAGGTCCAGATCTCCATCACGGTCGTGATCGAACGCCAGCAGGGAGCTGCCCCAGTAAGTATCGTCGAATCCGCTCGTAGACGAGATATTGGTAAAGGCCAGAGGCGTCGTTGCCGAATTAAGAAAGAGTTTCGAAGGGTCAATCGGCCAGTATTCTCCCAGTGAAAACCCGTTGGTGGCTGCGATATCCAGCCAACCGTCGTTGTCGACATCCAGAGCCGTCGTACCCCAACCCCAGTCGCCGTCATGAACACCAAGAGACTGCGAGATTTCGCTGAAAACTAGATTGCCGGAAGTTGAATCGTTACGAAAAAACACGTTGTGCTTATCGACGGTATAAACATTCGTCACGTAAATGTCGAAGTCTCCGTCATTGTCCCAGTCAGCAAGACTCAGTCCCATATCGTTCATGACGTTATCGACGCCTGCGGCGATTGCCTGATCGGTGAACACACCCGTTCCGTCGTTGATCCAGAGATGGTTGCTATTGAAATCGATCGCCGAGTAAATATCCAACGCGCCGTCGCCGTCGAAATCATGCATCATTGCCTGCCAGTGGTTATTGGCAGTTTGCGGGATGCCAGAGCCGGCTCCTGCAGCCGTGAAAGTCCCGTTGGTGTTGTTGATCATCAGCCGTGTGGGACCCGCCCACTCACTGATTAACAGATCCAACCAACCATCCCCATTGATATCGCCGGCGCTCATGCCTGCAGAATGCGGCTCAGGAACTTCCGGAAACAACCCAGCCAGGCCTGCCGCAACGGTCACATCTTGAAACACCGCGTCGGCAACCTGCCGGAAGAGTCGAACACGAGCCAATCCTGCACAATCGCCCGGAAGTTCGAAACAGTCACTGGTCACGACCAGATCCAGTCGATGATCGCCGTCGTAGTCCACCCACAATGCGCCGCGAGCGGCTTGCATCGAAGCAACTCCGGCAGCAACGCCGATCTCCTCGAAGTTGCCGTCACCGAGATTGCGGTAGAGCAGATCGGCCATCCCGGATGCGGTAGGCACGAACAGATCGATATCGCCGTCGTCATCGAAGTCGGCGGCTGCGATGCCACTGCCCGAGCCTACTTCCTGGGCATAGGGACCGATGCCACGGCTGCTGGTTACCTCGACGAACTGCGCATCCCCGCGGACGGTTCCAAAAAACAGAACCATCGCGAATGACGTCAACAAGAGCGCTACAAACCGCTGGCGCAGTTGCGGTCGATTCATGCTCTCCCCCCCCAGGGTTTGCAAACATACTTGAGTGGTAACGTACCTAATTCACGGGGGGAAGCGGAAACTATTCAATTGCAACGAGATTATGGCGTGGTTTGGCCGCAACTCGCGCGATAGAGGCTCGTCGTCAGGTCTACCGGCGACGCCACGTCGCCCGGTGTCGAGACCGACCCTCCACCGCATACTTCGTCTCGTAGTTGGTCAAGGGGCCATCGACCGGCAGCGGGAACTCGGGCCCGCCAAACGTGTCGAGACGTTCGAAGGCCTCGTGATCCTCGAAGACGGGCTCCAGCGCCTCCCAGTAATCGTCGTGATCGGTCGCGACGTGGAGGCAGCCACCGGGGCGCAGCGTCCGCGCGAGATGTTCCGCGTTCTCCGTACGGAGGAAACGACGTTTCCGATGTCGCTTCTTCGGCCACGGATCGGGATAGAACACGTAGTACGCGTCGACGCTGGCGGTCGGGATACCACGGGCCACCACGTCGTTGGCATCCACCCGTGCGAAGCGGACGTTCTCGAGCGCTCTGCGGTCCGCCCGCTCCTCGGCCATCCGAAGGTACTTGTTGGCCCACTCGACGCCGAGATGCAGGACCTCTGGGCGGGCCTCGGCGGCGGACAGCAGAAAACGACCCTTGCCGATCCCGATCTCGATTTCGACGCGGCCTTCTCGACCGAAGATTTCACGCCAATCGCATCGCTCGACGATCCGTTCGGGATCCAATCGAAGCTTCGGGGCTCCACTCTTGACGACTCGTGCGCACATGGCGGCGAATTGTAGCGCGTTCTCTAGCGCCTGCGCAGCAGGAGCGGAACGCCTTCGCGACGCAGACGATCCAGCGGGTACACCGTGTCACGCCAGCGGACGCCACCGTCTCGCAGCGTCGCCCACATCGAACGCAGCATGGCGATCGGAATAATGACCGTCATGAACGGTGCGAGGATCACAGGCACGGGCCCCCAACCCAAGGCGAAGCCGATCACTGCCGCCGGCAAGAGCGTCGTCAGGAATGCCGCACTGGCAAGAAAACCCGCAGGCGACATGTGCAGCCAACCCAGCCAGCCGGCCAACCACGGGACCGTGACTCCCACGACGCCGACCAGATTGATCAGCACGCTGTAGTCGGCCATCGCGAAGCCGTTCTTGGATAGGACGCGGGTCATGGCGCGCGGGCTATCGGCCCAGCGAACCTTCACAGAATCGTGGGCCAGGTAGACCCGCGTGCGGAATCCTGCCCGTTGCAAGAGCATCCCCAGCTTCATGTCGTCGATGACCTCGTAGCGCAGAGCCTCATGCCCGCCGATGGCGTCGTACGCCTCACGCCGCACGAGATTGAACGCGCCGACCCCGCTGAAACCGAGGGGCTGGTCGCGGTTGGCGCGAGCGGCATGACCCAACACCAACAGCCCGAACGGAATCAGGGCCGCGTGACCCAGCCTCGTGCCCCGCTGCTCGCCGGGGAACAGCGTGACGTGGTGGGCCGCCGAGGCTTGCCCCGCGCGGATGGCACGGGAGAGGACGTCGGGGGTCACGGTCGTGTCGGCGTCGGCGAACAAGACCCACTCGCCGTTCGCCTGCGCGGCGCCGTGGTGGCAGGCGTGGGTCTTACCTAACCAACCGTCGGGCAGCGTCTCGATCGAAATCGCGGTTAGCCGATCATGTTGTCGCTCGAGGCTCTGCAGTCGCTCGTGGGTTCCGTCTGTGGAACGATCGTTGACGACGATCAGCTGGAGATCTACATCGCTTTGGTCCAGGAATCGCCGGATCGTCTCCTCGATCGAGGGGCCGTCGTCTCGGGTGGGAATCACCACCGAAACCGTGGGCACGGTTGCGGGTCGATCCAGGTCGTCCGACGACGGCAGTGGGCGGATGGCCGTCATGTTTCGCAAGGCGGTCACCGTAAACAGCAACCAGAACGCCGCGACCGCGTAGAGAAGAACGCTCACATCGCGATCGATCGGGTCGTCGGTCGCCCCTCGATCAGCCCGAGAAGATCTCCCACCAGATAGAGGGAGCCGGTGATCAGCACCGTGCCGGAAGGGCCCGCGGCGTCGTAGGCCTGTCGCAACGCCGATTCCTGCGAGACGCAGACGTCGACGCGTCGGAAATGCTTGGCGGCGACAGCCTCCAGGCTCTCCGGTGCGACCCCGCGATCCACCAGCGGCCGCGTCAACACGACGTGATCCGCGTGTCGCGCCAGGGGGGCGAACAGCGTCTCCGGATCCTTGCCCGACGTGGCACCGAAGACGATCACGGCCGGCCCCTTCAGCGGTGTCCGTGCCAGGTAGCTATTCAGCGCCGCAAGCCCGGCCGGGTTGTGTGCGGCATCCAGGAGCAGGTTTGGATGAGCCGACGTTGCGGCCATCGATTGAAGTCGCCCCGGCCACCGCACCACCGCAAGCCCGTCGCGTACGGCGCCTGCATCGATGGGGGTCCCGGTAACCTTCAGGAACTCCTCCAGCGCCAGGACCGCGATGCGCGCGTTGAATCGCTGGTGGTCTCCCGCCAACCGGACCCGTAGGTCGTCATAGCGTCGGTTGTCTCCGACCAGGGAGAATCGATCTGCATCCTGGCCGACGACCTGCAGCTGCTCCGACGCGCGGATCAGACGTGCACCTCGCTCGTCGCACGTATCGCCAAGGATCGATCGACCCTCGGGTTGTTCGACTCCGCTGATCAGTGTCTGCCCGGGTTTGACGATGCCCGCCTTCTCATACGCGATATGCATCAGCGTCGGGCCGAGGGTCTTGGTGTGATCCAGATCCAACGAGACCACCACCGCCACCGGCGAGTCCACGACGTTGGTCGCGTCCAGTCGTCCACCCAGGCCGACCTCCAGCAAGCCGGCCTGCATCCCGCGATCGGCAAAGGACTGCAAAGCGCAGGCGGTCAGCACCTCGAAGAATGATGGATGTGCCGCGAGCGCGCCGCTGCTCAATCCCTCGTCGATGGCGTGACGAATGAAGCGGAGGATCTCGTCCAGCGACCGATCATCGATATCGTCGCCGTCTATCCGGATCCGCTCGTTGGGACGCACGAGATGGGGAGAGGTGTACATCCCGGTCGTCAGGCCGTGGGCGCGGAGCATCGCGTCCAGCATGGCGACCACCGATCCCTTCCCGTTGGTGCCGCCGACATGGATGTAGGGGAGCTGTCGATCGGGTCGGCCCAGATGGGCCAACAGGGCGCGGATATTATCCAAACCCAGCTTTACGCCAAAGTGGCGGAGTCCGTAGAGCCAGTCGAGCATCGTATCTTCTTTATGTAGCACAGCCGGGGTTTTGCATCGAGCGGCCCCACAAGGAACAATGGCGCCATGATTCAGCAGGCCGCGACGAATCCCGCGCCTTCGTGGCTGACCGGGGCCCTGCTGTCCATCGGTGTCATTGCCGTGGTTCTGTTGACCGTTGGCGCGATCGACACGCCCTTGATGGACCCCGACGAGGCGCGATTCGCCCAGACCTCGTTGGAAATGAGCGAGAGCGGTGACCTGGTCGTACCCCGGTTCGAGGGACGTCCGCGAGTCGTCAAGCCGCCTCTCTTGCACTGGATCCAGGCGTTCCTCTTCCGTCATCTTGGCTTCAGCGAGTGGCTGGCCCGCGTCCCAGCCATCGCTTCCACATGGCTATCTCTATGGATCGTGGCGGCGATCGGCTGGAAGCGTTGGGGGAGTCTCGGAGCCGTCTGGGCGCCGGCGATCTTCATCACCTCGCCGCTGGTGTTCGTCATGGGACGGATTGGAACGATCGACAGCCTCCTGTCGGTGCATATCCTCGCGGCCGTCGCCGTGGATCTTCTTCTACCGCGAGATCATCGTCATCGAAGCGTCCTGATCGGGGGGCTTCTGGGGCTGGCGTTCCTGGCCAAGGGTCCCATCGGAATCGGGTTGCCCCTCCTGATCGTCCTGGCGGGTCGAACGGCGACCGGTCGCCCTCTCCTCCCAAACATCACCGGGTTCCTCAAGGGGATGGGAAGTTGGGGGGTGATCGTCCTTCCATGGGGCGTGGCATTCGGCAATCGCCTCGGTTGGTCAGAAGTCGCCGCCCTGCTCGACACGGAAGTGATCCAGCGATATGTCGAGCAGGAGAGCCACGCACGACCGTTCTGGTTTTACGGCCTGGTCGTCGCCGTGGGGTTTCTCCCCTGGGTGGTTCCCTTGCTCCACGCCGTGGGACGGCTCATTCGCTACCCCCGTGACCCGGCGACCTCCACGACACGCTACGCGTTGGCAGGCCTGCTGATGGGAACCGTTCTTCTGTCCTTCAGCGAGGGCAAGTTGCCCAGCTACTTTCTTCCGCTGGCACCCCTGGTCGCGATGATCGCCGCATGGCAAGTCGGGCGGCAGTGCGCACGAAACCAGCCCGGTCTCCCGGAACTAGCTCTCATCATTCAAGGTGGCGTCCTCGCCACCGCGGCGGTTCTGGGTGGCGTTCGGCAAGACCCGGGCGCGATCCGCCAGGTCCTCTGGATCGTTGCCGGCGCCTTCGCCGCGATGGTGATCGTCGGTGGGGTGGGTTACTGGAGACGACAGGTCTGGCCGATCTATACCGCCAATGCGGCGGCCGCGGCGGCGATCCTGTTGGCGATCGGCGGGTTTCTACACCCGGAGTTGGGTGCACGCCATTCGGCACGAGATCTCGTGGAGCACTATCCAGCGATTCGCGAGACAACGAACCTCCGACGGGTCGCCATGAAGCTCCCCAGTCTGACTCTCTATAGTGGGCGGATCCCTGTGGAGCTGGAACTGGTGGGCGTGTCAGACATCGTCAACGATGCCGAGAAACCTGTGGGCCTATGGATATTCGATCGGCGGGACTTCGAATCCCTCGACCCCGCCACCCGTCGCCGATTCCGCACCCTCGGCAAGAGTGGGAAGTACGTCGCCCTCGCGACCCACCCGCTTCCGCCGCCACCCTAACTTGACGCACTTATGGGTGCCGGTTAGGGTTGAGGTCGGGTATCAGGGAGGCAGTTGGGCGCACATGGCGTGGTTCAAAAAAGAAAAGACACCGAAGCAGCCGCAGGTCGAACGTCGACTGCGGATGCCCGAGGGTTTGTGGGTCAAGTGCTCCGCCTGCAAGGAGATGGTCTACAAGAAGGAAGTCGTTCTCAACGCCAACGTCTGCCCCAAGTGCAACTATCACTTCAGGATCAGTGCCCGGGAACGATTGGCGATGTTGTTGGACGATGGAGAGTCGGTCGAGTTCGACCAGGATATCGGCCCGAGGGATGCGCTGAACTTCGCGGACACGAAGAAGTACTCCGACCGCATCAAGACCTATCAGCAACGGACCGGACTGAAGGACGCTCTCGTCTCCTCGGCAGGGAAGATCGGTGGCCACCCGGTCGTCGTCGCCGTGATGGAATACGGCTTCATGGGCGGCTCGATGGGAAGTGTGGTCGGTGAGAAGGTGACCCGTTGCGCCGAGAGGGCGCTGCGCGATCGCTGTCCACTGATCGTGTTCAGTTGTTCCGGTGGTGCCCGGATGCAAGAAGGGGCGCTGTCGTTGATGCAGATGGCGAAGATCTCATCGGCGCTCGCGCGTCTCGACGAAGCCGGGCTGCCGTACATCGCCGTGTTGACCGACCCGACGACCGGCGGTGTCACCGCCTCCTTCGCGATGTTGGGAGATCTGAATCTGGCGGAGCCGCGGGCGCTGATCGGATTCGCGGGGCCGCGAGTGATCGAACAGACGATCCGGCAAAAGCTACCCGAGGGATTCCAGCGAAGCGAGTTCCTCTTCGAGCACGGGATGATCGATCAGGTCGTGGAACGGAGCCGGTTGCGAGAGGTCCTGACTCGGGCCTTCGATTTCATGATGCCCGGCGACGGCGCGGGGATTACGCCGCAGTAGCCCCGCCGGCGACAGCTTTTTACAGTTCTGCCTGCAACCAAATACGAGCCGGTGCGTAGTTTATTGCAGAGGCGAAACACTCCCTCTGTTTGGATGCCTCCGGCACAAGAGAAAAGCCCCTCCTCCTGCGCCGGAGGCGTCTTTTACGCCCGCGAGTCCCAAAGCGGGTCGGGAACTCCGGCCACGTGGTTCTCGTAGCGAGCCATCACGAACAACCCATCGGACAGGCGGTTCAGATACGGCAGGGTCTGGGCCCCGACGGCCTCTTCTCCCATCAGCGTGACGAGCAGGCGCTCCGCCCGCCGACAGAGGGTTCGCGCGACGTGGAGCGCGGCGGCGGTCGGTGTCCCTCCGGGCAGGATAAAGTTCTCCAGTTCGCCTACCTCCCCGTTGAGATCGTCGATCAGGGACTCCAGGGCATCGACATGTCGCTTCTCGATCTGAGGGACCTTCAGGGTCTCCTTGTCCTCCTCGAGGATCGCCAGGTCCGAGCCAAGATGGAACAACTCGTTCTGGATGCGGCGAAGGACCGGCGTCAACTTCTTACTGGTTCCATGGGAGAGCGCCACGCCCAACATCGAGTTCAGTTCATCGACGGTTCCGAATACTTCGATCCGCAACGTGTCCTTTCGAACCCGTTGCCCGCCGACGAGGCTGGTCTCACCGCGGTCGCCACCGCGGGTATAGATGCGAGTGATCTTGGGCATGCCATCTCCTTGAGGGGCGCCGTCGTCGGTTCATCCGCCGGCGCCGGCTCTCAGTCCGGCATGATAGCGTCCAGGTAGTCGGCGATCTCGTCGGCGTCGTCGCTCGCCAGCGCGAGACGGTCGACGAGGCCCGGCGTCTTGGGTGCAACGGTCGGCGCAGGAGTCGGCGCAGGAGTCGGTTCAGGGGTGGGTGCAGGCACCGGTGGCGCGGCGCGATCGATAGCCAAGTGGGCCGGTGGATTGATCTCCTCGGGAAGAAACCGTTTGACGGTTTCCAGGAGGATCTCGTTGCTGAATGGCTTCTCCAGGTACTCGTCACATTTGTGCTTGTGGGTGGCTTCCTGTCGGTACTTCCGTCCCTTGTAGAACGCCGTCATGATGATCACGGCATGATCGGCGCCGTGCTCGGTCTCTTTGAGTTCTCGGCAGACCTCGAATCCGTGCTTCTTGGGAAGCATCGCCTCGACAAACGTGACATCGGGTTGGATCGCGTGGAAGGCCTCGATGGCCGCTTCGCCATCGTAGGCCACAGCCACACGGTAGCCGGCTCCCTTGAGAGTCTTCTTGATCGACTCTACGCTCCGAGGATCGTAGTCGATGAGTAGTATCGTATAATCTGACATGCCCGACCCGAACGCGGCCGACGATCTATCGGCTTGGTTCCAAATGCAACGGACGACCCCCTGGCGAGTCGTCTCCGGTACTCCAATTCAGAAGATAAGTGCCGCAGCTAGGGCTTTCAAGTGACACCGACGGCTTATGACGATCCGCTAAACTCCCACAAAAACGACGATTGTCCGTGGCTGGCGGCAATCCGGGTCGGGGCTGCGGCTCTGCCACGGGTTCCGACCGCCCCCACGCTGTTCCACGAACGCCGAATCGATGGCTGGATCGAGGGGGCCGGATCCGGCCCACTACGAGAATTCGTGGGCACCCAGTCCGGACTCTCCATCGATTTCTGGAGCAAAGAGTCGCCGTGGCACCGATTTCGGGCGGGGGTCGGCGTCGAGGAGATCCCGGCGGTCGTCGCCGATTGGATCGACCCCGAGAATTCGTCTCACGGTTCGAGTGGGGTCTCGTCCGACGAGGACGGCTGGACCACGAAATTCCGTCGGCAGTTCCCGGCCCTGCGTTGGGAAGTCGAATCGGCGATCGACGCGATTGAGGGCGGTCCCGCGGACCTCAGGGCTCGTGTTCGGTGGGTCGGATTCGATCAGATTGCCATCGGAGCCGGTGGCGGAGAGGAGCCGTGGCGGGATCGTCGTCAGGGCTCTCGTGTCCGAGTCGAGGCCTGGCACCCAGACTACGGGGTTGTCGCTGTTCGGGAGCGCGTCCTGGAGTCGGTCGAAGGTTGGGGCGCGGCGCTCGGTGCCGAGGCGATGGCGAGAGGTCTGCAGGTGATCGACGCCGGAGGGGTTCGGATCGCCTCTGCGGGCACCCATAATTTTCTGCTAGGGCCTGCGATGGGTGGGGTCCTGGTCCACGAACTGGTGGGCCATGCTCTGGAAGGGGATGTGGCCACCCAAAGCTGGTTGGCTACCGGTCCGCCACTCCACCCACAGCTCCGCGTGATCGACGATCCGCGGCGCGGACGGGGAGCCTGGAGGCTCGACGACCAGGGGGTGGAAGCCCGAACGGTGGAACTCATTGCAGGGGGCCGGGTGGGGGAGCCGTTGCTGGATCTTCGACGGGCGGCCGAGCGGGGCGTTCCGTCCAACGGTCATGGCCGTCGAGCCGGCTATCGAGATCCGGTCCTGCCCCGAATGGGGGCGACCTATATCGACGCCGGCGACGACGATCCGAAAGGGATGATCGCCGACATCAAAGAGGGTCTCTACGTGAGGCGAATCGAGTCCGCGTCGACGGATCCGAAACGAGGCCGAGGTTCGTTTCGGGTCACGGAGTCCGATCGGATCGTGGGCGGCCGGTTGGCCCAACCCATCGCCCCGTTTCTTGTGGACGTCAATGGGATGACTCTACTCAGAGGCCCCTTACGGATCGGTCACGACTTGACCTTCGACACGACGGTTGGCTCTTGTCATAGGCATGGTCAACCCCTGGCCACGACCGTCGGCGGGCCGACAATCTGGTTAGGGTCGATGGAAATCAGAACTTAGAAAATTCGTTTATGACTTCATTCCTCTCAACTGACCATGGACCACCGATGCTGGCAACCACGGTACAACGACGTGGCGCAACATGACGATCCGGGAAGGAGCGCAACGACGTCGACGCTGGCTCGAGCGATCGGGCATCGTCGATGTCGAGCTCTATCGTCGTCACTCCGTCGTGATGGCGGTTCGACGGGACGGCGCCGGGCGATGGGAACGTCGAGACGGCGAGGATGTGGGGACGGCGATTCGTTGGGTTGATGACGACGGTCGGATCCGGTTTACCGCCGGCACCGGCGACGGACCCGCCCCCGAGACGGCGCATCCCCAATCTCTCATCGAGGAGCGGTCAAGCGGTGCGCCGTGGCGATCCGATCCCCAGGTCGACGGGCCGGTCGGCCCTCATCGTCAGGCCTACAACCCCATCGACCCCCTACGACAACTGGAGGAGGAACTCAGGCCACACCTCCCGGGGTCGGTTCGGATGGGAGATCGCCAGGTTGAAATCGCCCGGATCGACGAGGATTGGGAGGTGACCGGCGGTCGCGCCGGTCGTTCCAGGGACCGGTTCTGGTCGCGGGTTCAGTTCGAAGCCGAAGGAGAGACCGATCCACCACCTATAACCGTCAGTTCTCAGGATCCGTGGAGCGCCGTATGGGTGGCTCGGCAACGCTGTGCCGACTTTGAGGGGGGTGCCTCCCATCCCCGTTACCTTCTTCTCCCTCCGGAGCAGGCCGCGGCGTTGACCCGGCAGCTGGCGGGCTGGTGGTCCCGTCGAGCCGAATCCGGAGAACGAAATTCCGTGGGACCGGGTTGGGTGGTCAAGGACGACCCGTCCGATCCTCGGGGGACGATTCAAGCCCGTTTTGACGATGCCCTGTTTGAGACCCGGATCACCCGGTTGGCCGATGGTCGCAGGCTCGTCGCTGCGCTTCCCGAGGTCGGTGGACAGCGCCGCGGGAGTTTCCGGGATCCGCCCAGCGTCGCGCCGTGGCACCTGGTGGTCGAGCCTCAGACCGTCGCGCCAACTTCCGCCACCTGTGTCGCCACCGCAGCGACGCTTCAGGTCCTGGATGGGGAGCGCTGGGCCTTCGTCAACCGCCAGCGACACTGGAGCTTCTCCCCGGAGGAGTGGACTCGGCGTTGTGTGGGTGGGGTCGGCGGTGCCCTCACCACCCATATCGACGTGACGACCCCGGGATTGCTGATCGAACTCTGATCCGATCTCAGGGGAAGATCGGATCGAGGATCGCCAGGATCTCTTCTCCCAGCGGAAACCGCGGAAGCAACGTTCGGAGACGGGAGACCGTCCGCGGAACCCCCTCGAGATATCGTGGCTCCCCACGGGACGCGGCCTGGAAGCCGAAAGTTCCCAGTGCCTTCAACATTCTCTGTGCGGCCACCGGCTCGAGCCGTTCCTGGAACCGAGGGACCTCGTCGGCATCGAGACGATCTCGAACGAACGTCTCGATACCCACCGACACCCAATCGTCCGGTCGATCGAAGTAGGCGTCATACAGCCACGACGCCAGGTCGTAGCTGTCCGGCCCCCAACAGGCATCCTGCAGATCGACCAGCGCCAGATCGCCGCCATCGGACAGCACGATATTTCGTGAGTGGAAATCGCGGTGACAGAGCACCGGCTGCGGGCATCGTCCGGCCTCATCGGCCAGACGATGAAGAAGCGGCGTGAGGATTGCCGCCGGAGGCTGGACGTTTAGGTGGCCACCGATAAAGTGGGTGACGAAGAAGTCCATCTCCCGTCGAAAGCGCGTTCCGTCGAGACGGGGACCGTTTCGAAGATCGGAACCGGCCAGGACCGGAGTGCCCTGGTCGGCGATCCGGGCCGCCAGCTGAACCGCCGCCAACCAATCGGGCCGTCTCGTCGATCGTCGCAAGGATGCTTCGAGAGTGAGTTGACCCAGATCGGCCCACACGACGCAGCCGGGGTCGGGGTGAACCGACAGGACCTCTGCACAGGGAAGGTCTGCATCGACGAAAATTCGTTGTAGCCGCAGATCGTCGGTCTCACCCTTGAACGGGGTCCCGTAGTCCATGACCACGACGTCTTGACCCTCGTCCAGCCGGCAGCGATGGAATCGACGGGTGGAGGCGTCACCGGCCATCGCTTCGACGCCAACGAGTCTCGTCGATCCATCGGGTCGACCGAAGATGGCCTGAACCTCCGAACGCATCGTCTAGGTCTCGGGGGCCAGGGACCGTATGGCGAGGGTGCCTTCCTGCCGCCAGTTTCCACGATCGGCCGGCGGTATGCCGTCGTCGGCGACGATCCATCCATCGGTCATCTCGAACCCCGCGGGGAGTTCGACACCGGTGGTCACCACACAACGGGTCAGTCGGCAGCGGGGTCCCACCCAGGTCTCCGGCATGAGGATCGAGTTCTCCACGAAACTCTCTTCGCCGACGCGGGTCGCGAAGCCGACGGCGACCTGTCCACGAAGTGTCGCCGTGCTATCCACGTCCGCACCGGCTCCGCGACAGACCAGGGCGTCCTCCTCGTGATGGATCCCATCGTGTTCGCCGATCTCGAGTTCCTGCTCGGCCAACGCCGCCATGAGTTGCAACGACCCATCGAGGTAGGCCCGTGGCGAGCCGACGTCCCACCAGAACCCGCGATGCAGAACGGATCCCAATCGTCCTTCTGCCGCAAGCGGTCGATAGAGCGTCGGGACGATTTCGCACGGCATGCCGAAGGGGATTCGCTCCAGAAGCGACTCATCGAGCACATGACAGCCCGTGAACATCTCCTGTTCGCAGGAGACACCTTCGGCCGTCGGCGGTTCGCCGGCGATCGAGTGGACTCGGCCCAACCCATCGACGTCCAGGTTCGAGTAGCCTTCACGCCTGGGACCGGTGACGAGTGTCGCGGCGGCGTCGGAGTCCATGTGGGCGTCGTAGGCCCAGCGGATATCGATGTCGGAGACGAAGTCGGCGTTGAGGACCAGGATCGGACCGTCGCCCCGCAACTGGTCGGCGACGTTCCGCAATCCACCGGCGGTTCCCAGCAATACCGGTTCATGGGAGAAGAGGATCTCCATCGGTCCGTCGACATACTCGGAGCGTGCGACGGTCTGACGGATCACCTGGCCAAGGTGATGTTCGTTGATGACCACACGGTCGCATCCCGCTCGTTCCAGTCGGGCCAGTTGCTGCAGCAGCATCGGTCGCCCGAGGACGGGAATCGTCGGTTTCGGGTAGCGGTCGGTGAGTGGAGCCAGCCGGCGTCCCAACCCCGCGGCCAGAAGCATCGCCCTCATGGGCGATCTTCCTCCGCGATCAGGAGATCGCCGGGCTCTGTTCCCTGCTCACGATGAACGCTCTCCTGGAGGCGACGGTAGCTCGCCTTGATGTAACTCTCCGGGCCATAGCCCAGTCGGGCCGCCGCCGCGTCGATCAGGTCCCCGGGTCCCTCGAGCTCCACGTAACAACCCAGCGCGGTCTCATCCAGATAGATCTGAAGATCGTCGAGTCGGAAGGTCGTCCGGAACTTCTGATAGCGCCAACTCGGTCGAAAGCCGAGCCCCAGAAAGACCCGCTCGATCGCGTCACCGTCGGCGACGGCGGTCTCGTCTTCGAGGCGAACCTTGTGGCGGAACTCGCCCTTGACCTTCGACTTGAGGGTGAGGATCGATCGGCTCCCGGCCCGTCGCAATCTCAGGGTCTGTCCATTCTCGCGCACCGGATGATCGTCATGCTCGAAGAGAAGGTTGTCCTCGAAAACTCTGGGTGCCCCTTCGACGGCGCCCAACGCCCGAATCTTCTCCAGCGCCTCCGCAACGGAGGGAAACGCCAGCTTGATCTCGATCTCGGTGAGTGAATCCATGATGGGCCCCATCTTAAACCCAGCCGACCGCACGATCCATGCTCGATCGTAATCGACGATTCCGCGGTAGCATGATCCGCCGTGAGTTCGTCAAACACATCTCGGAGTGCGTGGGTCCGTGGTCCTGTCCTGGCAGGTCTCCTTCTTGGAGCGTCGTTCTACGTACCGGTGCCGCTCCTGCCGTTCGTGGCGTTCCTGCCGTTGCTGCGGTGGCTCGACGACGCATCGACTCGCTCCACGTCCAGCCGACTCTGGGGTGGCATCCTGTTCGGGACGGTCGGTTTCGCGATCGCCGCCCACTTCTTCCTGGCGGTCGTTCGGATCTCCTGGCTGGCGATCCCGCTTTACGTGGGGTTCGTCCTGCTCATTGCACTGCGGGTCGGTCTGACGGTGACCTGGATCGGGTGGTTAAGACGACGCACCGGCCTGGGCTACGGCATCCTGCTTCCGGCCACCTGGATCCCCGTCGAATGGTTGCAGACGTTTGGTGACTTGAGGATGAGCGGCGATCATGTCGGGCTAACCGTCGCCCAGTACCCGTTTCTCATTCAGATCGCCGACACGGTCGGACCCTACGGGGTCGGCGCATTCGCCCTGGCGGTCAACGGGTTGATCTACGACGGTTTCCTGGCGGCTCGAGACGGCGATTTCCGTCGGCCACGGATGGCGTTGGGACTCCTCCTGGTCGTGGTGCTGTCCTACGACGCATGGTGTTGGGTTCGTCCACTGCCCGAGGGCGAGTCCCTACGGGTCGCCATCGTCCAGCCCAACATCCCCATCGACGAGAAACACGACGAAGCCACCTCGACCCGACAGTTCGAGACACTGGCTCGATTGAGTCGGCAGGCCAGGCAGGACGGAGCGAGCTGGATCGTCTGGCCCGAGTCCGCGCGGCCCGGCCCGGTCTACCACTGGCTGCAGCACGACAGCACCTATCGCGCCGACGACGTCGCCGCCCTCGCCCGCGAACTGGATGTGACGATCCTGTTCGGTGCGGAATACGTGAGAGTGCGAACCCGCGAGGACTACGACCTGTTCAACGCGGCGATGGCGGTTGATCCCTCCGGCGGCTTGCAGCCCAGCTGGTACGGCAAACGGTATCTGGTGCCGTTTGCCGAACGGACGCCCTTCCGCTCACTCCTGGGGAGATTCGTCGACGGGAAGGAGGGGGAGTGGAAGTGGCTGGCAGGCGGCTTCGAGCCGGGGCCGGATCTGGCACCGGTCGATGTTCACGGCGTGCGGGCCGGTGTCGTCGTCTGTTTCGAACAACTCTTTCCCACGCTGTCGCGACGCATGAAACAGGACGGAGCAGAGTTCGGCGTCGTGATCACCAACGACGCGTGGTGGGGACGCACTCGATTCCAGCAGCATCAGGCGGATGCCTTACGCATGCGAGCGGTCGAGACGCGGAGTGACTTCGTGCGGGCGGCCAATACCGGAATCTCGGGTTTCTACGACGCGCGCGGGCGGATGTACCAGGCCACCGATACCTATGTCGAGGGCGTCGAGGTTCGCGACATCCGCCGCTCGGCACGACCGACGACCTATTCGCGAACGGGGGACTGGATCGTCGCTATTCTCGTGGCAGGTCTGATCGGTGCGTGGCTGCAGGCATTCCGTTCCACCCGGATTCGACCCAAATCCTTCGCTCGGTAGAGCGTCGGGTCCTTGATCAGTCCATCTGTTTTCGGAGGAACGCCGGGACGTCCAGATCATCCTTCATTTTCGAGAAGTTAGGAGTGAACCCGTCGTCGTTGGAGTCAAACTCGAGACTCTGGGACAGATCCGGGTTGTAGACTCGCTCTTCTCTTGAAGGTGCCGCGCTGACGGACGGCTCCGCTGGGGCCTTCGGTGGTGTCGCGGCCATGGGAGCCGCCATCTCCACACTGGGGTAGGCAGACGGCGTCGGTGCCGCCGACGTGTGCTGAGGCAGCCGTTCGGCGGTGGAATCCCCCATGAACCCCGTCGCGATGACGGTCACCTTGACGGTTCCCTGCTGGGCCCGATCGATCACCGTACCGAAGATGATGTTGGCGTCGGGATCCGCGGCCTCCTGAATGATCCGTGCGGATTCCGAGACCTCGTGGAGCGACATATCCTCTCCACCACTGATGTTGATCAAAACACCCTTGGCGCCGTGGATCGATGCCTCTTCCAGCAGCGGTGACGAGACCGCTCGTTGGGCCGCCTCGACCGCACGATGTTCGCCATCGGCGATGCCCGTGCCCATCAACGCCATGCCCATTCCGGACATCACCGACTTGACGTCGGCGAAGTCGAGGTTGATCTCGCCGGGAACCGTGATCAGGTCGGAGATCCCCTGGACCGCCTGTCGAAGGATGTCGTCGGCGATCATGAACGCCTCGTTCATCGGCGTTCCGGTCTCGACCGTGTGAAGCAACTTGTCGTTGGGAATCGTGATCACCGTATCGACGACCTGACGAAGCTCGTTCAGACCCTCTTCAGCCTGCATCCGGCGCCGCCGGCCCTCAAAATTGAACGGCAGAGTCACCACGGCGACCACCAGAGCGCCCAGTTCCTTGGCCAAATTGGCGATAATCGGTGCGGCACCGGTGCCGGTCCCGCCGCCCAGGCCCGTGGTGACAAACACCATATCGGCCCCGGAGAGCCCCTCGAGCACCTGTTCGGTGTCTTCCAGCGCGGAACTGCGGCCCACTTCTGGGTTTCCGCCGGCTCCGAGCCCCTTGGTGAGCTTGGCTCCCAGCTGCAGCTTGCGCGTCGCCAGGTTGGAGTGGAGCGCCTGGCAATCGGTGTTGGCGACAAGGAACTCCACGCCCTCGACACGGGAGGTGATCATACGGTTGACCGCATTTCCTCCACCACCGCCGACCCCGACGACCTTGATCATCGCGCGATTGATCTGCGCATCGTCGATGGAAATCTCCATCTCCTGCCCGTTGTCTTTCTTGTCATCCAATGTGATCATCTAGATCTCCCGGTCACGCACGGATTCCCCGCGCCATTATCACCCGAAACCGCTCAGAACATTTCAGAAATCCACGCCCTGAATCGACCTCCGACATTTCGCACGACACCCTGCGGCATGCTCATGGGCAGTCGACGTCGTGTCGACACCGTGGTGTGCTTCGCACTCCAGCAACCCATCCCGATCGAGGTCGCGTATTGCGGCCCGGCATTCGGCTCGATGAACCCCTCGACACCGAGGGGCTGTCCTAGACGGACCGGCATGTCGAAGGCCTGTTCGGCGATCTCGGTCATGCCGGGTAGGAGACTGCCGCCGCCGGTCAAAACGACTCCGGCGTTGAGCGTTCGGTCGAACCCTGCCCGCTGGATCTCGTCCCGGAACAGGGCGAAGAGCTCTTCCGCCCGGGGCTGCAGGATATCGGCCAGCACCTGATACGACAGGAGTCGGGGTTTCCGCCCTCCGACGGTGGGAACCTCGATGGCCTCCTGCTGATCGACGAGACCGCTCAGCGCGTAGCCATATTTCTTTTTCAGTCGCTCCGCGTCGGGGATCGGCGTCCTCAGGCCGACCGCCAGATCGTTGGTGAAGTGATCCCCACCGACCGGGAGAACGGCCGTATGCCAGATCGAGCCTCGTTCGAAGATAGCGAGGTCAGTGGTGCCACCTCCGATATCGATGACCGCAACCCCCAGCTCGCGTTCGTCATCGCTGAGAGTCGCCTCGGCGATGGCCAACTGTTGAAGGACCGTGTCCTGCACCTCGATGCCGGCCCGGTTGGTGCAGCTCACCAGGTTCTGGATCGAGGTCGACGCCGCCGTGATCACGTGGACGTTGGCCTCGAGTCGGGATCCCACGAGTCCCACCGGGCTGTGGATTCCGCCCTGATCGTCGAGGACGAACTCCTGTGGCAGGACGTGAAGGATCTCGCGATCCTGCGGGATGCTCACGGCGCGTGCCGCCTCCATCACGCGGTTGATGTCGTCCTGCCCGACGACACGCTCGCGTCCGCCCACCGCGATGACGCCGCGGCTGTTGAACGAACGGATGTGGCCCCCCGCAATTCCGATGGTGGCCTCGTTGATGGTGATGCCGGCCATCAGTTCGGCCTCCTCCACGGCGGCCTTGATCGCGTCGACCGTGGCGTCCATGTTGACGACCACACCCTTGCGCAATCCGCGGGAGACGGCCTCACCAAGGCCGACAATTTGCATCCCACCCTCGGGGAGCATCTCGCCGACGATGCAGCAGACCTGGCTCGTTCCGATGTCGAGTCCTACGACGTTTCGGCCATTCTTTCCCATACTCATGTGCCCTCTTGAAATCGGTTCTTTGAATTTGGCATGACGGCAATTCGGTCGCGCCAGCGCAGGTCCACGTAACGTGCCGGGCCAACGCGATGGGCGATCTCGCTTCGGAGACCGAGATAAGTGTTTACGTTGCGCTCGACTTGTTCGGGATCGAGCAGCAGGGGAGGACCTCCGTCGGATGTGCGTGCGACCACACGATCCCTCGAGGAGAGGTCAAGCTCCGACACCTGCGCAGCGAAAACCGGCGATGTACGGTTGAGTCGTTCGACCAGACTCACACCCATTCGTATTCTCTCGAGCAGCTGTTCGCGTGGCAGGCCGTCGACTCCGGTGATGACGGGTAGATTTGTGTCTGACGCGGTATCCGCCGGCCCGATCGCAAAACCGGTCTCGTCGATCATGTGCGGAACCCCATGGAGCAACACCCACGCGACCGGTTCTCGCTCGGTTATCGAGATCCGCATCGCCCTCGGCAACATGCGCTTGACCGAAGCCTCACGAACCCATGGATCCCGCTGCAACGTGTGCTCTATGTCGTCGAGCGATAGGTAGAACAGATTGCGACCATTGAACGGTGCCAATCGCGTGTGTAGCGCTTCGGCGGAACCGTGCTCGACGCCGCGAAGCTCGATGCGCTCCAGAGCAAATTCGTCACTTCGCAAGAAGTGATCGACCCCACGGAACGCCGCGTAGATCACGATGCTGGCGATGATGGCGTTGACCGTAGCGACCATCATGAATCGGAACAGGTTGCGCGTCAGGCGCTGCTTTCGCACACGACGATTGGCTCGTCGTCGCAGATAGCGATGATCCGGCTCGGCGAGGATGGGGCGGCGGATCGCCATCACGTCGCTCGCTTGCTACGGACGATCCGCGGTTGGCGCACCAGGGTGTCACCGATCTTCCAGACATCGCCCGCACCCAGCGTGACAATGACATCGCCATCCTGGAGTCGCTTGCGAAGATCGCGGACAACCGTTTCGTGATCGGGAATGTGCTGGACAGACTCATGACCTTGGCGTCGGATCTCGTCCGCGACCCGCTTGCCGTCGATGCCATCGATCGGGGCTTCACCGGCAGCGTAGATATCCGTGACGATCACGTGATCCGCCAGGAAGAACGCCCGGCCGAACTCTTCGAGTAGGGCCGCGGTGCGGCTGAATCGATGGGGCTGAAAGACGGCAATGGTTCGTGCCCCGAAGCCGTCGCGGATGGCGGCGAGCGTGACTTCGATCTCGGTCGGATGGTGACCGTAGTCATCCACAACGCGCGCCCCATCGATCTCGCCTCGAAACTGCATCCGTCGATCGACGCCACGGAAGCCGCGGAGCGCATTGGCGATTGCCTTGAACTCAAGATCGAACTCCAGCCCGACGGCGATGGAGGCGAGGCTGTTGAGGACCGCATGACGACCCGGTGTCTTGAGCGTGATCCGTCCGAGCGTCTCGCCGTCTGCGATCACGGTGAACCGAGTCTTGAACCCCTCGATCTCTACATCGGTGGCGACGACGTCCGCGTCGCTGGTCAGGCCATACGTGATGACCTTGCGATCGACTCGGGGGAGAATCGCCCGCACGTTCGGGTCGTCCAGGCAGACGACCGCCGCACCATAGAACGGGACACGCGAGAGAAAAGTGACGAACGAGTCCTGGATCTCGGCGAGCCCGGAATAGTGATCGAGATGCTCGCGATCGATATTGGTGACGACCGCGATGGTCGGCTTCATCTTGAGGAACGAACCGTCCGACTCGTCGGCCTCCGCGACCATCACGTCCCCTTGACCCAGCTTCGCGCCGGATCGAAGTTTTCCGACGCGACCGCCGATCACGACCGTCGGGTCCAGGTCTCCGGCATCGAGCACCTCGGCGACCATGGCGGTCGTTGAGGTCTTGCCGTGAGACCCTGCGACGGCGACGCCGTACTTGAGACGCATCAGTTCGGCGAGCATCTCTGCGCGGGGGATCACCGGGATGGCGAGGCGACGAGCCTCGACAACTTCGGGGTTGTCTTCCTTCACCGCGGAGGAGATCACCACCACATCGGCATCCTGAACATAGCGCGATTGATGCCCACGATGGACATCGGCTCCTAGCTTCTTGAGTCTTCGCGTGGACGGGTTCGTCGCGAGATCGGAGCCGGAGACCGGGTACCCCAGATTGGCCACAACCTCGGCGATGCCGCTCATACCAGAGCCGCCTATGCCGACGAAGTGGATGCGCTGAGCCTTACGAAACACGGTTGCCGACCTCCTCGCCATGAATCAGAGACTCGGCCAGATCGGTGATGCGGGTCGTCGCGTCCGGGTGGGCCAGACGCCGAGCTGCGTCTCCCATCCGTCCGAGAGCCTCGGGGTCCGCCAGCAGCTCCTTGAGTTGATCCTCAAGTTCTTCCGTCTCGAGTCGATCGTCGGCGATCATTCGCGCTGCACCGGCATCGACGACCGTCTGCGCGTTGTGTCTCTGATGATCGTCGGCTGCATGTGGGTAGGGAATCAGGATTGCCGCTCGACCGGCCGCTGCCAGTTCCGCGAGAGTCATGGCACCGGCTCGGCAGACGATCAGGTCCGCCGCGGCCAATCTCTCCGGCATATCGTCAAGGAACGGATGGACCTCGAACCGGTCCGACGGGTACGTCTCGTAGAAGCCTCGAACGGTCGCCAGATCGTTCTGTCCAGTCTGATGAACGACCCGGGGCGGGTTCTCCGTATTCGCGAGTCCACGAACCACCGGACCCATCGCCATGTTGATCGAGTGTGCGCCACGGCTGCCCCCGAAGATCAGGAGGCGAAGCGGGTCTCCGCCGGGATTGTCCTGCGCGCGGAAGAACTCGGCGCGGACGGGGTTGCCGGTGACGACCCCGATCCCTCCAAGCCGTTCTCGTGCCGCATTCGATGGGACGCAGACGACGGCGGCGCGTCGGGCCAGCAGACGGTTCGTGGCGCCCGGGAAGTGGTTCTGTTCCATCAGCATGATCGGAATTCCGAGCAACGACGCGGCGAGAACGGCGGGGCCGGAGGCATAACCCCCGACCCCGATAACGAGAGCAGGTCGGCGTCGAACCATCCAGCCCAGGCAGCGCACCACAGCCACCAGGGCGAGAAAGCCCGCACCGACCCGCGCAACAACACCGCGACCCTTGATACCCGCCATCGATAGGGTTCGAAGCGGGTACCCGGCGAGCGGAACGAGGCGCACCTCAAGCCCGCGTTTGCCGCCGATGAAAACGATGTCACGGGAGGTCGTGCGACGTCGAAGTTCGTCGGCAATCGCGAGCGCAGGGAAGAGATGCCCCCCCGTACCCCCACCGGCAATGACGATTCGTGTTGCATGCTTATCCACATCAATTTGACTGCTGCGAGACGTTCAGCAGCAATCCCGCGGAGGTCATCGTCGCCAGGAGCGACGAGCCGCCGTAGCTAATAAACGGAAGCGTCAGACCCTTGGTCGGCAACAGACCGAGGCAGACACACATATTGACCAGGCTCTGCAGCACCAGAAGGAGCGTGATGCCAAGCGCCAGATAGAAGCCGAACCGGTCCGGTGCGCGCGCAGCGGTACGCAGACCTCGCCAGAAGATGAGTAGGTAGGCCCCCAGCAGCGTGATGGCGCCGATCATGCCAAGCTCTTCACCGACCACAGAGAAGATGAAGTCCGTGTGAGTGTCCGAGACGAAGAACGCCTTCTGCTGGCCACTCCCGAAACCAACTCCGCCAACACCGCCGCTACCGACCGCGATGAGCGATTGACCGAGTTGTGTGGTCGCGCCCGCCGCCTTCAGCGACGGGTCGATCAGCGTGTCGAAATAGTCGTGGATACGATCCTGTCGATAGGGCTTGATGGCGATCATGGCGACGAACAGGACTGCGCCGAGCGCCATGACGATTGCCACGTTTTTCCACTTCAGTCCGGCAACAAAAGTCATCGTTGCGGCGATACCACCGATGAGGACCACGGATCCCAGGTCCGGCTCGATGACGATCAGGTAGCAAAGAAGCCCGAGAACGATCCCACAGGGCAACAGGAACTTGCGGGCCTCGTTCAGAACGGCTTCTCGCCGCGAGAGCATGTAGCTCATGAAGATGACGGAGAAGATTTTCACGAATTCGGATGGCTGGAGCCGTAATGGCCCAATCGGGATCCAGCGGCTCGCGCCGTTGATCGCCGGCATCGCCAGGACGGTGAGGAGGGAGATCACGCAGACGGCGAATAACCCGAGGAGGAGCGGTTTGGAGGACAGGCGTTGGTAACGGAAACTCATGGCACCAACGAGCATCAACATTCCGAGTACAAGAAACGCACCCTGGCGGAGTAGGTAGGCGGTCGGATCTCCACGATCGCTCATCGCCATGTAACCCGAGGCGCTACCGACGATGAAGACGCCGAAGATGGCCAGCAACGCTACGGTGAAGAACAACCAGTGATCGAACACGACGCGTCTAGGCATGCTGGCCTCCGATCGAGGTCAGCGCCTGGACCAGCATCCGATACTGTTCGCCGCGGTCTTCGAAATTCAGGAACTGGTCAAAGGACGCACAGCCAGGAGCCAGCAACACCACGTCGCCCGCAGCGGCCAGCGCCGCGGCCTGGCGTACGGCAACGTCCATCGAACCGCAGCGGATCAACGGCGCAGCCGTGCCGATACGTTTTGCGAGCATCTCGGCGGCGTCGCCGATCAGTAGGACGCGACATTCCCTTCGGGCCAGCAACTCGACGACGGGATTCCAGTCGCCGTCCTTGTCCTTGCCACCGAGGATCCAGTGGATCCGACGATCGGGGAACGCCTCGATCGCCCGAATCGCGGCGTCGGGATTGGTCGCCTTGGAGTCGTTATAGAAATCCACACCGCCCATGGTTCGGACCGGTTCCAGGCGATGGGGCAGCGGTCGATAGGCCAGCAAGCCCGCACGAATTGTGGCGGGTTGCACGCCGACGTGATGACAGGCGATGACCGCCGCCAGCGCGTTGGCAACGTTGTGGGATCCGACAACCGTAAGTTCGTCTATCCCGCAGATCGTGACGTGGCCCCCGTCCTCCCGCAGCACCAGCTTACGGTCGAGGACGATTGCGTCCGCATCGTCTCGATCCGCAACCGAGAAACTGGACATCCTCCCGCGGACCGCCGGGGAGAAGCGTGGCCATTCTTCATCATCGGCATTGAAGACGGCGACGCCCTCTGGAGACTGCATCGCGAACAGGCGTGACTTCGCGGCACCATAGGCGGCGAGGTCGTCGTAGCGATCGAGATGGTCGGGTGTGAAATTCGTCAGTACGGCGACGTCGGCTTCCAACGTGTGGGTGGTCTCGAGCTGGAACGACGAGAGTTCCAGGGAATGAACGACGTCGGGTCCGTCTTGCTGGAGCATGGTGCTGAATGGAGTCGCCAGGTTTCCGCCGACACCACCGACGATTCCGGCGGCGGAGAGAATGCTGCCGATCATCGTCGTCACGGTGCTCTTGCCGTTCGAGCCGGTCACGGCGATGACACGCCCCCGGCAAACACGGGATGCCAATTCGATCTCGCTCCAGACCGGTATGTCTCCGGCCAGGGCGGTCTGAAGCAGGGGAATGGCCATCGGCACACCGGGAGAGACCACGATGAGGTCGCAGTCGTCCAGCAACGAAAGCGGGTGGCCGCCGAGGACACGCCGAACATCGATGCCGGCCAGGTCTGAAGCCAGGTCCGGGGCGTCCCCCTCGTCGCGCTGATCATTAAGAGTGACACGGGCGCCGAGGCGCGCAGCCAGTCGTGTGGCCGCCAGACCGCTACTTCCCAGGCCCACGATGAGCACACGGGTACCCGCAAGTTCGAGGACTCCAGAACTCGACTCAATGCGGGTCACGGTCGTAATTCCCCCGGTCATCGGAGTTTCAGAGTTGCAAGCGCCAGGAGCGAGAAGATCAGGGCGATGATCCAGAAACGGATCACGATCTTGCTCTCGCTCCAGCCTGACAGTTCAAAGTGGTGGTGGATCGGAGACATCCGGAAGATCCGACGACCCCTCAACCGAAACGATCCAACCTGCAGGATCACGGACATTGCCTCGATGACGAACAGGCCACCGACGAGAATCAAGATCAGTTCCTGCTTGATCAGGACGGCCGTCGTCGCCAACGCGCCGCCCAGTGCCATCGAGCCGACATCTCCCATGAAGACCTCGGCGGGGTGGCAGTTGAACCACAGGAAACCCAGGCTGGCGCCGACGACGGATCCACAGAAGATCGTCAGTTCGGCGGTGCCCTTGACGTTCGTGATTCCGAGGTACTCGGCGACGACTGCGTTACCGGCGGCGTAGACCAGCACCGTAAAGGTCGCCCAGGCGATCAACGACGAACCGATGGCGAGGCCATCCAGTCCGTCGGTGAGGTTGACGGCGTTCGACGCACTCACAAGCACGATCACGACGAACACCGGATAGAACCAGGCGAGATTCGGCGACAGCCCCTTGACGAACGGGAGCGATAGCTCGGTCGTGAAGAGACCGATGTCCGTCAGCCAGTAGAGCGCGAACCCGATCCCCAACGACACGGCGACCTGGGCCAGAAGTTTCTGACGGGCGGTAAAACCCAGATTAGTCTTCTTGACGACTTTCAGGTAGTCGTCAACGAAGCCGATGGCGCCGAACAGCACGGTCGCGACGACGACGATCCATACGAAAACGTTGCCAAGGTCGGCCCATAGCAGGGTCGGCAAGACGATCGCCGTGATGATCAGAAGACCGCCCATGGTCGGAGTGCCCTGTTTCGCCTGGTGGGAGGACGGCCCCTCCTCGCGAATCTCCTGTCCGATCTGGAACTGACGCAGCTTTCGAATCAAGGTCGGTCCGAGGATCAGCGAGACCAGCAGCGCGGTGAGTGTCGCCATCGCGGTACGGAACGTGATGTAACGAAAGACGTTAAACGCGCCGAACCAGGTGTGAAGCGGGTAAAGCAGGTGATAGAACATCAGGCGCCGCTCCCTTCAAACTGTTCCTGGATGGTTCGAACGATCGTCTCCATTCGAAGTCCACGCGAACCCTTGACGACGACGAGGTCTCCGCTGCCGAGCATTTCGGGGATGGCGGCGGCGGCCTTTCGAGAATCGTTGAAGTGGTGGATCTGCTCCACGCCGAAGCGACGGGCTGTCTCGGCCGAATGACGCGAGAGCGGACCCACGGCGACCAGAACATCGATGTCCGCGGCGGCGATCCGCTTGCCGGCCTCGCGATGCATCGCGTCTTCCATGGGTCCCAGTTCGAGCATGTCTCCCATGACCAGGATCTTCTTCCCGGGAACCTCGTTGACTCGAATGAGATCGAGCATTGACGCGAGCGCCGACGGTGAGCTGTTATAGGAGTCATCGACGAGCAGCATCTCGGCGCGGAGTCGATGGAGTTGCCCGCGTCCCGGTCCAGCCTCGACCCTTTCCATCCTCTCGCATGCGTCGTCAAGGTCCTCGCCGACCGCAAGAGCAGCCGCAAGTGCAGCGACTGCGTCAAACGCTCCGTGAGCACCGACCAGGCGCAGCTGAACATTCCGTGACCAGTCGCCACGATGAACGGAGAAAGCCACGCCCGGGGTCAGTTGGTTCTGCACATCGCCGATTCGCACATCGGCATCGGGATGTGCGCCGAACGTGATTCTGGGTCCAAGGTGTCTCGTGGCTTGCACTCGGCAGTGCACGTCGTCGAGATTGACAATCGCAATCGAGCTGTCGTCCAGGCATGAATAAAGCTCCCCCTTTGCAGCGGCAATGTCATCGAGCGACTGAAACGAATTGAGATGGGCGGCACGAACGTTGGTGACCATCCCGACGTCGGGACGGGTCATCTGCATGAGGTGGGCGATCTCTCCCGGCCCGCTCATCGCCAGCTCCAGGACCGCGGTGTCGGTGTCGGCCGGCATTGAGAGGAGGGTCAACGGCACGCCCAGGTGGTTGTTGAAGTTCCCGGGTGTCCGATGAACGTTCTGCTCGTTACTCAGCGCCGCGGCCAGCAACTCCTTGGTCGTGGTCTTTCCGTTACTGCCGGTCAGTGCCAGCCAACGAACATCCTCGTAGTGCCCGCGAATCCACTCGCCGCAGTTCGTCAGAGCCTCGAGGGTGTCGTGAACCAGGACGATCCCCTCGGGGGCGCTCTCGTCGTCGGCAGGTGCGCGTTCGACGACCGCGGCAGCCGCACCGAATTTGGCGGCCTCGTTCAGGAATAGATGCCCGTCTTTCCTGCCCGTACTCAGCGCAAAAAAACAGCCACCAGAGTCGAGGCGGCGGGTATCGATGACGTAGCTGCCGACGATCGTCTCGGGGTTGCCACGCACGAGATGACCACCGGTCGCCTCGACGAGATCGGCGAGCCTGAGTTCAGGCATTGACACCTCCGTCCCAGCCGAGGACTGCCAGTGCGTCCGTCGCGACCGCGTGATCGTCGAACTCCAGTCTCTCCCCACTGACGATCTGAACGGTTTCGTGACCCTTCCCCGCGATCACCACCACATCGCCGGACTGCGCGCGGGCGAGTGCCGTCTGGATCGCGGCTCGCCGGTCCGTCTGTCGATCGAGAGTGATCTCTCGTGGATTGTTCGTGCGCTCACGTTGCGCGCCGGAATAGACGGCGTCGATGATCGCCTCGGGGTCCTCATCTCTTGGATTGTCCGAAGTTATCGTGACGTCGTCTGCAATTGCTGCTGCGATCCGACCCATTCCGGCACGTTTGCCGGCGTCACGATTGCCACCACAGCCGAAAACGACGCTCAGACGCCCCGGCGTCAGGTCGCGTAGATCGCGCAACAGATTCTCCAGAGCATCTTCGGTATGCGCGTAGTCAACGAGAACTCCAAATGGCTGGCCGACATCGACCGGCTGGGTCCGTCCGGGAACCGGTTGCATTTTGAGAACACCGGTCGCGATCGCTTCCGCCGGGATCCCACTGGCCAGCGCGCAGGCGGCGGCGGCGGCGATATTGTCGAGATTGAAGCGACCGAGGAGGAACGAACGAATGGGGAGTTTCCCCGACGGCGTCAACAACACGGCCGAGGACCCGTCAAGCCCACAGTGCTCGTTAACAAGTCGGACATCTGCGTGCTCGGACCGGCCGAACGTCACGACTCGCGCAGCGGTCATCTGTCGCAGACGCTCGGTGTGGTCGTCGTCGTAAGGAAGGACCGCGCACGCGTCGTCGCGAAGTCCGGCAAACAACTGCGCCTTGGCCTCAAAGTACGATTCCTCGGTTTCGTGATAATCCAGATGGTCACGGGTCAGGTTGAGGAACAATGCCGTCGCAAAACGAGCACCCGCCACACGCGAAAGCGACAACGCGTGGGACGACACTTCCATCGCCACAAGTTCGACGGCTTCATCACGCATCTCCGCCAGCAGCCGATAGAAGTCCGGCGCCTCCGGCGTGGTGTGGCTGGAGGGTCGTTCCTGTCCGGCGAACGCATGTCCGACGGTGCCGATGCGCCCCGCACGCATGCCGGCGGCCAGTGCCATCGCCTCGACCATATGGGCGACCGTGGTCTTGCCGTTGGTGCCGGTGATTCCCACCAGCGTCAGCGCCTCGTCCGGGCAATCGAACAGCTGCCGAGATAGGGGTCCCGCCGCACATCGCGGTTGGGCGACACGTACCCACGCCACGTCGCTGCCTACCCAGTCCGGACGCTCCGACGCCGCGACGACGGCCGATGCGCCTCTCTCCAGGGCGTCGGGGATGAATGCTTCGCCGTTCTGCTCGAACCCCTGAATCGCGAAGAAGAGAAACCCGGGATGAACGTTTCGCGAGTCCAGCGTTGCACCGACGATATCCGGGTCGGCACCCGTCGCTCCAATGGGTTGGACCCCGGCCGCGTCGAGCAGCTGTGAGAGACGGGTGGCGACGCGCGTACTCATCGCTGCACCCCTGCGGTCTGTCGCGAGAGTCTCAACCAACAGTCCATGTTGGGTCGCAATGCGGTTCCCGGTGCCGGGTTCTGCGCGACCACGATGCCGCTGCCCTCGACACGCGTGCGGACTCCCACCGCCGATAGATGCCCGATCGCGTCACGGAGCGAATAGCCCCGGACGTCCGGTACAACATCGGCGCGGGGGAGCGGGGTGGCGGCCTGCCGATCCGCCACAAGTCGCGAGCTCTCCGGCTGCGCGTCGTCCAGGGCCGAGATTCGAACGGCCTGACTTCCTGGAACCCGCAGGTGATTCAGGGCGAGACGCATGATGCGACCAAAGACGGGAGCCGCGACGCGCCCGCCCTGGTGATCGTCTCCGCTGGGCGTGTTCAACACGACCAGGCCGACCAGTTGGGGGTCTTCGACCGGCCCAAAACCGCCGAAGGAAGCCACGTAGTCGGTCTCGGAGTACCCGCCTTTCCCCGTTTTCTGCGCCGTGCCGGACTTCCCGGCAAGCCGGTACTCGTCAATCCGTGCGCGCTTGCCCGTGCCGTTCGCGACCACACCCTCAAGCATCCGCTGCAGCTTGCCCGCCGTCTCGGCGGAAATGACTCGTTCGGGGCGGGGGCGCTCGGTACGATCCCAATCGCCGTCGCCGTTCCGCGTGGCCAGCACGACCCGTGGAGGCACGTAGGATCCGTCGGAGGCAAGCACTCCGAATCCTGCAGCCATCTGCAGGGCCGTAACGGCGACTTCCTGGCCGAACGACAGGGAACTGTGCGTGTAGCCCGACCAACTCTCGACGGGAGCCAGACTTCCGAACATCTCGCCGGGGAGTTCGATGCCGGTCCGCTGACTGAATCCGAATGAACGAATCGCCGAGTGCAGTTGTCGGTCGGTCAGCTTCTGAGCGATCTTCGAAATGCCGATGTTGCTGGAGTTCTCCAGCACCCCCTGCGGGGTCAAGTACGCGCGCTTGGTGATGTCGTGAATCCGGCGACCGTTCTCGATGTAGAGCCCGTTCTCGCAGAACACCAGTTCTCGCTCGTCGAGCAGGCCCCTATCGAATGCCGCGGCCATCGTCACGAACTTGAAGGTTGACCCCGGTTCGTAATTGTCCGTCACGGCTCGATTGCGACGCTGCTCGAACGATGACTTCGAGTAGTTCGCTAGATTCGCCGTCGGGCGATTCGCCATCGCAAGGACATCGCCACGTTTCGGATCGAGAAGAATGATGCTCGCCGAGCGCGCGCCGGTCGTGCGGATAGCACGGTCGATCTCCATCTCCACCAGGTGCTGGAGATCCAGGTCGATCGTGAGGATGACGTCGTGCGACAAATGGTCCGGCTCCTCGACGGACTGCCGAAGCAGTTGTCTATTTCCCAGCCGTAGTGCCCTGATGATTGTCGGGTCGCCCTGTAACACTTCATCGAGACTCTTCTCGATGCCCTCTACGCCTTCTTGATCAGTGCCGGAATACCCGATGACGTGCACCGCGAGACGCTCGTGGGGGTAGACACGCTTCGACTCTCGATGGAACCACACGGGCGAATCCGCGTTGACGGCCACACCGGAGTCGATGACCAACTGGCGGGTCTCGTCGTCTATGAAATGCTTGAGGTAGACAAAGTCTTCATGCGATTTCAGGTTCTTCAGCAACTTTACGTAAGGCTCGTCGAGGACCCCGGCGAGAGTCCTGGCCGTCGTCTCCGGGTCGTCGACTTTCCAGGGATGAGCGTAGACGACGTGGAGTCGCTTGCTCATCGCGAGCACGCGTCCGTGCCGATCGAGAATCGATCCGCGAGTCGCCTCTACCGGGAAATCAATTTCATGCTGGTTCTCGGCTCGTGCCTTGAAACGCTCGTGTCGCGAAACCTGCAGTTGATACAGGCGGGCGACGATGCCAACGGAAACGATACCGACGAGGATGACCAGGACCGTCAGGCGGCGTATTTGTAGTCGGTTCATCTAGGGGTCTTCCCCGCGACGAGGTTTTCCGTAGGGTCAGGTGCTTTAGTGACCGCGATCACATCGCGAGAGGACGGTCGAATCAGGCTGCGTTGTTTTGACGCCCAGGCCTCCATCTTTTCCGGTGACGACAACCCGGCCCAATCGATCGCGAGACTCCGCTCGGTTCTGCGGGCTTCCTCGAGCTGTTGTTGGAGGACATTCAGGCGCACCCGTGTCTCGACGCTGTGGTTGCGTTGCAGCACGAAGACGATGGACGGGACGAGGGCCAGGATGAGCGCCACCCAGAGACCCCAGGCGCGCAGCGTCCTCGCCGAGTCGTGCTCTCGAACCACTCCGACGTTGCGCCAGCGACGTTCGTTTGTCGGTTGTGTGGTCTTCATAGGCGTTCCACCACACGCAACTGTGCGCTTCGCGATCGTGGGTTCTCATCGATCTCACTCGACGATGGCCGCACCGCTCTCTTCGTGACAGGCTTGACCAGACCCGGCGTGCCGCACCCGCAGACCGGTAGACCTCGCGGGCAGAGGCAGCGCTGCGTGTCGTCTCGCATCGCATGCTTGACGGCGCGACTCTCAAGCGAGTGATAGCCGATGACGGCAAGTCGGCCACCGGGTGCCAGACAACGAATCGCGTCGTGCACGGTTGCGGTCAATCCAACGATCTCGTTGTTGACCGCGATGCGCAGCGCCTGGAACGTTCGCGTGGCGGGATGTATCCGGTAGCGGCGCGCACGGGGCCCCAGCACGTCCTCGACCAGTGTCGCCAACTCCAGCGTCCTCGTTAGTGGCTTCTGTTCCCGGCGACGCACGATGGCCCGGGCGATCGCGTTGGCACCTTTTTCCTCGCCAAATCGCCAGAGGATTCGCCGCAAGTCGACCTCCTCGGTATCGCGAAGGAGATCCGCCGCGGTCACGGGGCCATCCGGTGACATGCGCATGTCGAGGGGGGCGTCATGGCGAAAAGAGAACCCTCGCTCGGGTTTGTCGAGCTGCATCGAGGACACACCGAGATCGAGCAGGATTCCGTTGACCGCCTCGATTTCGAGTTCCTGAAGGAGTCCACGGATCCGCTCATGATCCCCTCGGCAGGGGATGAAGGAATCGGCATGGTCGGACAGCCGATCGGTCGCCATCGCCAGAGCCTCGCTATCCCGGTCGATCCCGACAACTCGGCCGGACGGTCCCACCGCCTCGAGCAGTTTCTCGGCGTGACCGCCGAGTCCCAGCGTTCCGTCCACAAAGATCTGTCCAGGCGCCGGAGCGAGGAGCTCCAGGACTTCCTCGAGCAGAACCGGCCGATGTGTCTCGGCGGGTGCCACGAAGCTCTCCTCGCTCGTCGGCGACAGCAGCATGCAGCGCCTCAGGTTCCCTGGTTGTTCTACGGGAATCGGCTAGAAGCCCAGTGCCGCCAACTCCCGAAGTTCATCATCAGTAAGCGGGTTATCACGTAGCCTTGCCTCGATCGTGGCCCGGTTCCACAATTCGAGGTAGTTCTGTTGACCCAGCACCGCGATTTCGCCGTCGATGGCGGCGGACTCTCGGAGCATGGGGTGGATCAGGACTCTGCCCTGACCATCGATGGCGGCCCGTTGGCCGAAGTAATTCAGCGCGTTTCGAAGTCGAGTGACGAGGGGCTGGAGCGTCGACGCCTGGATCAGCCGTTCCTCGAGTTGGGCGTAGGTCTCCATGGGATAGAGTCGAACGGAGTTACCATCGATGCTGGTAACGAAACATTCCTTGCCGTAGGAGGGATCGAGCACCGCACGGAACGACGCCGGGATCTTGAGCCGCCCCTTCTCGTCGACCTTGGCGAGAGCGTTACCACGCAGCATCTGTTTCCAACCGTCGGAGTCAGGCGAGCCCCCCGGAACGGGCGACCGACATGTCGTGCCACCATGTCGGGGGTCTCACCCCGCCCCGAAGCGAAAGCCATCAGGAGCAAGAGGCTATTTGACCACTTCACTCCACTATGGACCACCAGCGGATCAATGATAGGGATAGCCAACAATGAAGTCAATCACTTACGGGAATCCATTCCGTCACAAGAAGACGAAAGTTAGACGATAGTATGCTGAGATTCTGAGACCGACGCCACAAAAAAAGGAGCGACGCCTGAGCGTCGCTCCTTGTCATGATTCGTTAGCTGGGCGAACTATCGAACGGCAGGTCCGAAGCCTCCGACGCTCTCGTCTTTTTCGTCTTCGGAGTCATCATCCGGGTCGCCGTCAGTGCCGTCGTCTTCCTTCTCGACCGGGTCGGGTCCATCCTCGAAGTCATGAAGGACCATCCCGCCACCGTCGGCGTCCGTATCGACTTCTTCGATCTTGACGACGCCATCGACCACATAGGCCAGGATCAGCCGATCGCCGAGCATCTGAAGTGTGGGTCGGGATGCGACCACGCCGATCGGGGAAATCTGGGTGGCACGTTGCCATCGACCGTCTCGATCGCGAACGGTCAGTGAGATGCCCCCGCCTTCAGACGCGTACGCCAGATAGAGGTTGCCTAGACGATCTACGGCGAGCGTCGGGTCGAGCTGATCCCGACCATCGTCGGACCCGATCAGACGCACCGGGTTCCAGGTGCCGTCCGCATCTCTCAGAGAGACGGCGATGTTGTATTCGGGGCCGTTGCGTAGGGCCCAGGCGGCCCAAACCTGATCCTGGGCGACCGCTTCGACCTCCACCAAGCCGTGGTCCGACAGTCCGGCACGAAAATGGCGAGGTGTTTCGAAGCGCCCGGAACGGGCCCACGCGCCGGTGAAAGACGCGAGCAGTACCGAGGCAATAACGAGAGTCTGCAAAAGGCTGTATCCACGATTACGCATGGTTTCGCCCCCTTTCAACATAGTCATCGAATTGATCGACTTCGGGGAATCTCCGTTCGAGGCTTGAACGCAACACTTTGAGTCGACCGAACGCGATCTTTTCCCGAGTGGGATTGTTATCTCGTGCGGCGATTTGCCACTCATAGAACGAATTGAGGAAGAGAATATCGGACTGTTTCTCTCCGTTGTAGATGGCCAGTGCATCCGACTCACGGAAGCAGCTACGGGCTCGCCGCAGGTCTTCCAGTGTGTAGTACGACTGGCCAATCTTGCTCCAGGCGTAGGCTTCCAGACGACGATGGCCTCCTTCGCGGGCTTCGTTAAGCGCCTCGCGAAGCATCCGGATCCCTTCGCGGAGCTTGCCGAGCTTCACGTAGTGGGAGCCGATGTTCATGCGCACGCGAATGGCCTCGAACTGCTCGCCACACGCGGCATAGAGTTGAGCCGATTCACGATAGCGTTCGATCGCTGCCATCGATTGTCCAAGCTCGCCGAGGACTCGCGCGGCAATATGTCGTGCCATGGCAGCGAGCCGGTCGAGACCGGACTCGGTGGCCAGCGTGTGGGCTTTGTCCGCTTCCATCTCCGCCAGGAACCCGTCGCCCTGGTCGGCGTGAATGTTTGCAAGTGCGAGAAGTGCGCGTGTTCGCAGGCGGGGTTCGAGGGTTTCGGCCCGACGCAACGCGTTGCGGAGTTCCTGCTCGGCGAGGGCAAGCTTGCCGAGTCGGGCGAGGGCGGCAGCCTGGTTGACCCGGGCGCGTCCGATCATCGCGAGTCGCTCCGCGTCCGGCGGTTCCTCTTCGAGGATCTCGATCGAACGTTCGAAGAGGGCGAATGCGGCGCCATGATCGCCCGACTTGAGGGCGGCGACGCCTTCCTCGATCAGGTCTTCGGGAGCTCCGAGGGCCGGCTTGATGTTCTCCAGCGTCTCGAGATCCACGACGTCGGAGAACGACTGGATCGAAACGTTGAACACATTGGCCAGGACCCGGAGTTTGTCGAACGAGGGGTAACAGATTCCCTTCTCGTAGCGACTGAGCTGCGAGTTATCGATCTCGCCGCCATCGGCGCGGGCTCGCTCCTCGACTCCGCGGAGCGAGTAGCCGTAACCGGTGCGCAACTTCTTCAAGTAGCTCCCCAGTCGCGCGCTGCCTTTCAGGTTAGCTTGCGCCGTCGATGCCATAGAACCCCTCCCTTGCAAATCAGGATACCGGTCTATCTCCCCAGAATGGACCGAAACCCCTGGTAGCCTCGTCTGTCGATCACTGTCGGAAGCCACATCTCACTCATATTTATAAGGTTTACCCTGGGTGGGGCCGATGGTCAACTGCGGGTCCGACCCAGGGTAACCTCTTGCGGTGCCTGTGCAGCGGCTCGAAAAAGGTAAAATAGCCTGCCCTCATGGGAGAACAGGGAGCGCCGTGGCTTCGGACAGGTCAGCAAATTCTACCGATCTTCGCCCTGCTTTCGCTTTTTGGAGCGAAACAACCCGGGCTTTTCTGGTTTTTGGCATCTTGCTCTCCATCATCGTCTTCATCGCGTCGGGGCTGGCGTTCCGGGAATTGAGCCTCAGCGTCTGGACCGCCGGGACCACCATCGCCCAGCGGGAGGCCCAGACCATCAGCGATCTGGTCCTCCGATTCGGACGAGAATCCGGTGGGATCAACTTCCAGCGGGTCCGGGACAACCGAGGACCGCTGGAGGACTTCATCCACCAACGCCTCGGCCGGGGTCTCCCGATCCGCTCCGTCGAAGTCCGGGATCGATTCGGGGTCCAGCAGCTGTTCGTCCAGCAGCCCCCCCAGGTGCGAGAACTTCCGGTCGGGACGCCGGTGACGGTGCCGTCGGACTGGCCGGCGGCCGTCGATCGTGTGATCCGCGCACCGCTGGGGCGTAGCGAGGGCGATGTCCTGGTGGCGGTGGCCGCCGACCCGCTCCTGCAGGAGTGGATCCGTCTTAGACGATCGCTCCAGATCAAGGTGGCGATCGCCGCGTCCCTCGCGATCGGCCTCCTCGTCTCGGGGTTGTTCTACGTATTGAACTTGATCCGCCGCAATCGTGAGTTGGAACAGGCCCGGCAATCGGCGTCACGCGCTTCCTACGTCGGGTTGCTGGCGTCGGGGCTGGCCCATGAAATCCGGAACCCGCTGAACGCGATGAACATGAACCTGCAGATGCTCGAGGAGGAACTTGGGGAGATTCCCAAGGCGCAGGAACAGGAGTTTCACGAGCTCGTCGAGTCCAACAAGAGTGAGATCAAGCGGCTCGAGCGGCTGGTCAACAACTTCCTCGCGTACGCACGTCCGGCATCGCCGCAACTCGAGCCACAAGATCTGAACGAGATGCTGCAGGAGGTCGTACGATTCCTCGCGGTGGACTTCCGGCAGAGCGAAGTCGCCCTGAACACCGAGTTTCAGCCACTGTTGCCGAACGTCGTCATCGACGCGGCCCAGTTCAAGCAGGCGTTGATGAACCTCCTCGTAAACGCACGTCAGGTCCTTGATCCCGGCGGGACCGTCACGGTTCGTACACGCGCCGGATCGGCGGGGGATGCCGTGATCGAGATCGAGGACGATGGACCGGGCATACCCGCAGAGGCCCAGGAGCGGATCTTCGACGTGTTCTACTCCAGCCGGGGCGGCGGTACGGGGCTCGGATTACCGATCGCACGACAGATCGTCGAGCGTCACGGCGGAAGGATCGATCTCGAAAGCGAGATGGGCCGGGGAGCCAAGTTCTCGATCCACCTTCCGAGACGTCAGCGTCAGTCTCGGCGACGCGCGACGCCCAGGGATAGACGTTGAGCCGGAAAGACGACGCCAACCCGGTTCTCAAGCGCATGGAGGATCTTCGAAGGCAGATCACGGATCACCGACGACGTTACTACGTCGATGACGATCCGGTGGTCGCAGACGCCGAGTACGACGCGCTGGAAATCGAGCTGAAAGAGCTCGAAGCTCAACATCCGGAGATCGCTGCGAAGGACTCTCCGACTCAAACGATCGGTGGCGCCCCGGCCGCGGGAAAGACCGTCTTCCGTCATCAGATACCCCTGCTTTCACTGGACAACGCATTCGGGCGCGAGGAGCTGCAGGCCTGGGAGCGACGCCTCTCGCGGGCTCTACCGGACGGCATGACACCGACGTTCTTCACCGAGCCCAAGGTCGACGGGTTCTCGATCGCCATCCATTACGCAGACGGCAAGTTCGTGCGTGCGGTGACCCGTGGCGACGGGCTGACCGGCGAAGATGTCTCCGACAATGTCGCGACGATTGCGGCCGTGCCGTCGACGATCGAGAATGCACCTGCGAGATTGGAAGTCCGTGGCGAAATATTCATGCCGCGTTCCGCATTTCTCGAGCTGAACGTGAAGCGACTGGAGAACGACCTCGCTCCGTTTGCCAATCCTCGCAACGCTGCGGCGGGGTCGGTCCGACTGCTCGACGCACGTGCGACTGCCGAGCGCAAACTTGATTGCTTCTTCTACGCGCTGGCGGATCGCACAGGCACGATGCCTCCGCGTCACTCCGAGGCGTTGGCCTGGTTGGAGGAATCTGGATTCCAGACCAATCCACGTAACCGAGTCTGTCATTCCCTCGAAGAGGTTGAGACGCGATTCACGAAACTAGGTGACGATCGCGACTCCCTCGAATACGAGATCGACGGACTCGTGGTCAAGGTCGACGAACTCGAGCTCCGCGAACAGGCCGGGCAGACATCCAAGTTCCCGCGCTGGGCCATTGCGGTGAAGTATCCCGCACAGCAGGCGACGACCCTCGTTCGTGGAATCACCGTTCAGGTCGGGCGGACGGGGAAGTTGACCCCGGTCGCGGAACTCGAACCCGTCCTCCTGGCGGGGACCACCGTTTCCAGGGCGACCCTTCACAACGCGGACGAGATCCGTCGAAAGGACGTTCGGGTTGGAGACACCGTCTTCGTGGAGAAGGCCGGTGAGATCATTCCGCAGGTCGTCAAGGTCGTCACGGAGAAGCGTCCGGAAGGCTCCGGTCGGTTCGAGATGCCTACCGCGTGCCCGATCTGTCGTGCGCCAGTCGAGCGCACGGAGGGCGAAGCGGCCACGTACTGCTCGAATATCGCCTGCCCGGCTCAGCAACGAGAACGGATCCTGCACTTCGTTTCGCGGTCCGGAATGGACATTCAGGGCCTGGGCGACGCACTCGTCGACCAACTGGTCAGCGACGGATGGGTGAAGGACGTATCGGATCTGTACGGACTGCAAGCGGAACGGCTTGCGGGACTGGAGCGCATGGGCGCGAAGTCCGCCGCAAACGTCCTGACGCAGATCGACGAATCACGTCGGCGACCCCTGTTCCGACTCCTGTTTGCATTGGGAATCCGACAGGTCGGCGAGCGATCGGCGCGTCTACTCGCAAGGGAATTCGGATCGCTGGATGCGATCGCGCGGGCCGACGCCGATCTGCTCGAGGCGATCGAGGACGTTGGACCGAAGACCGCCGAGGCGCTACGTTCGTTCTTCGCGACCTCGGAGAATCGGGATCTTCTCGAGCGACTCATCGCGGCCGGGGTCAACGTCACCGCCCTCGACGAGGAACTACCCGGCGATTCGCCGACAGACTCGCCGTTCCTGGGCAAGACCGTTGTGTTGACCGGAACGTTGTCCGGTATCGGTCGGAAAGAGGCGGCCGAGCGGGTTGAGGCTCTCGGCGGCAAGACGACAAGCAGAGTCAGTAAGAAGACCGACCTTGTCATCGCTGGTTCAGAGGCGGGATCGAAACTGAAAAAGGCCATCGAGTTGGGCATCGAAGTTATCGACGATGTCGAGTTCAAGAGGCTTGCAGGTATCGCTGATACTATGAATTCGGACACGGATCCGGCGGGTACATCCTGAGAATGAGCGAAAAGATCAAGGTCATACTCATCGAGGACGAGGACGGCAATCGTCGTAGCCTGACCCGTGGGCTCAGCCGTATCGGATACGAGGTGACCGCGTTCTCCTCGGCGGAGCCGGCGCTCATTCATCTACGGGAACATGCGGATACGGCGCTGATCGTGACGGATCTCATGATGCCGGGTCTCGATGGATTCGGCGTACTTCGCGAGTCGCGCCAGATCGCGCCGGAAATCGGCGTGTTGATGATCACCGGACACGGCAGCGTCGAGTCCGCAGTCGACGCCATGAAGAACGGCGCGGACGATTTTCTGACCAAGCCCGTGGATCTCTTCGAGCTGAGAAAGCGGGCGTCCGCGATCGTTGAGAAACGCATGCTGTCGCGGCGTGTCGACGAACTCGAGTCGAGACTGTTCGAGAAATTCGGGAAATTGATCGGTCGTTCCAAGGCCATAGAGGCGATGTTCCGCCAGATGGAACTCGTCTCGCAATCACGGGCGAACGTCATGATCACGGGCGAGTCCGGCACCGGCAAGGAACTGGTCGCGAACGCGCTCCACGAAAACTCGCCACGAAGCAAAGGACGATTTCTGCCGATCAATTGTGCGGCGATCCCTGCGGAGATTCTCGAGTCCGAGTTGTTCGGTCATGAGAAGGGATCGTTTACCGGCGCGACCGGTCGCAAACTCGGGAAGTTCGAACTCGCGGATGGAGGCACCCTGTTTCTCGACGAGATAGGGGAACTGCCGATCGACATGCAGGTGAAACTGCTGCGAGTTCTGGAACAACGCGAGTTCATGCGTGTCGGGGGGAGCGAGACAATCCGAGTGGACATTCGATTGATCGCCGCCACCAACCAGGACCTCGAACAGATGGTGGACGACGGCAAGTTTCGCAACGATCTCTACTATCGGCTTAAGGTCGTCACGATTCGTATCCCGCCGCTGCGAGACCGCGAGGGCGATGTTCCACTCCTGGCCCAGGCATTTCTGGACTCGTTTTGCCGCGAGAACAATCGTTCGTTGATGAAATTCAGCCCGGAGGTCCTACGGGCCCTCGTGAAACAACCGTGGATGGGCAACGTCCGGGAACTCCGCAACGTGGTCGAGAGTCTGGTGGTACTGACACCGGGCGACGTTATCGAGATCGGCGACCTCCCGGACGAGTATCGAGGAACGCCGGACAGCGCAGCGCGGGTCGACCGGTCGGGGACCGAGGGTCCGCCGTCTACAGACGAGGATGAACCGACGACGATGGACGAGATCGAGCGGCAGGCGATCCTAAGGGCGTTGGACAAGACCGGTGGCAATCGAACCCAGGCGGCCGAGATGCTGGGCATCGGATTACGAACGCTCCAACGCAAACTCAAAGACTATCGGATGCAGGGTGAGGTCGATGAGTAACCCCGCGATTCCGCGTCAGTTTGACGCAGCCCGTCACGATGACGGTGGATCGGAGACCCCGATTCGCCTTTCTGGGGGCCTATCGTCTCGGGCGCGTCGGCACGCGATTTGCTCTTTGGTAGGGAATGATGGGTAGCGTGCGGAATTCCGTGGGTCGGGTGCTGGTCGTCGACGACGATCCGTCGGTGTTGGCCACCTATCGACGGGTCCTTCGCCGCGCCGGCTACGAGGCGCACTACTACGACGACCCGCGGCGATTACTTGGCGAGGCCGATCGGGGAGTCAAGGCCGACCTTCTGCTGCTGGATTACAAGATGCCGGCCATCGACGGACTGACGCTGCTGGCCGAACTGCGGAATCTGGGGTGTCGGGCACGCTGCATCCTCATCTCCGCATTCCTTAATGAAGATGTGCGCGAACGTGCGGCCGTGCTTTCCGTAGATGTAGTATTGGATAAGCCGGTCGATGTCTGTACGTTGCGGTCGAAAGTTGCAGAACTGTTGCCACCGCCCGCTGAGACGAGAACGGATCAGGTTAGTTAGGGGCGCGGAGGTCGGGACGATGAACAAGGGCTCCCTCGGATTTCTTTCACTTCTCCTGGTCATCGGGATCAGCATCGTGTTCGGTGTGATCGTCGGTGGGAAGTTGAACGCACCGCCGGTGGCCCATGCCGCCCCGAGTCACCAACCGATTCAGCTGGCCCCTGCGAATACCGGCAAGGTTGCCGGCCCGGACTTCGCGGACGTCGTAGAGCGATCCATCCCGGCGGTCGTCGGGGTCACCACGACTCGGGTCAACGAACGGACGGAACTGAATGGGGACGAGGAAAACCCCCACGGTCGCGGCGACCCCGAGGAGTTTCTTCGTCGCTTCTTCAGTCAGCCCACCCCCGAAGGGGATGCGGAACCCAGCATCGGTGAGGGTTCGGGATTCATCATCTCGACCGACGGCTACGTATTGACCAATCACCACGTGATTCAGAACAGCGCCCGCATTCGGGTCTCCCTCGAGAACGGACGCGCGTATGACGCCGAGGTCGTGGGCTCCGATCCGTCGATCGACCTGGCCCTGCTCAAGATCGACGCCGGGGACCATTACCTGCCGACCTTGCCCCTCGGGGACTCAGACGCGATGCGAGTCGGTGAGTGGGTTCTCGCCATCGGCAATCCGCTCGACTTCGAACACACGGTGACCGCAGGCGTGGTCAGCGCAAAGGGACGACGCGTGCCGATCAGTGGCACCGACGAGGGCGTCGCGCGGTTTATCCAAACCGACGCCGCGATCAACTTCGGCAACTCCGGTGGCCCGCTGCTGGATGGTGCCGGAAACGTCATTGGAATCAATACGGCGATTCGTCGCTCGAACTTTGCCGAAGGCATCGGGTTCGCACTCCCCATCAATCATGTGCGGCTGGTCATCGATCAGCTTCGAGAGTACGGCGAGGTCCGAAGGGGTTACATCGGCATCCGAATGGCGGCCGAGGGGATCACCGAGGAGGTCGTGGATTACTTCGACCTGGACACGGCCGAAGGGGTCCTGATCGACGAAGTCGTCGAGAACGGACCCGCCGATGACGCAGGTCTCAGGCGTGACGACATCGTACGCAAGGTCAACGGAGTGAGCATCAGGGACAACTCCGACCTGATCTGGCAGATCTCATCGATTCGCCCCGACGAGACGGTGAAGCTCGACGTTCTTCGAGACGGCAAGTTGCGGAAGCTCGAGGTCCGTCTGGCGGATCGTGACGAGGGTCTGCGCGCGGGTAACAACCGGCGTCCCGAGCCGCGTCGTGCCGAGCCGGAGCGCGAATTCGAGGGTCTGGGCTTCGCGGTTCGTGATCTTAAGGACGAGCTGCGGGACGGGGGCGTGTCCGGCGTCACGGTTTCGCGTGTCGAGGTGGATTCGCAGGCCTTCGAGAAGGGACTGCGTCGCGGGATGGTCATCATTTCGATCAACGGGACCCAGGTCGATAGCGTCGAGGAATGGCAGGCGATCGCAGAGAGTCTGGAGCCGGGCACATCGATCCGTCTCGGGGCCGTTGTCAACGGCAGCGGGTTTTCGATCTTCCTGCGGGTTCCCGACTGACGTCCCGTCGAGAGAGCCAACAGGTGTGTTGCCCTGTGTTATCCTGCAGGTGCATTGCAACCTAAAAACTTCCGTCGATGAGCCAACCTGTCGCACCGCGCATTCTCGTAGCCGACGATGAGGAGGACATCCGCTCATCGCTTCGGATGATCCTCGAATACGAGAAGATGACCATGCTCGAGGCCGCCACGGGCCCCGAGGCCCTCGAACGCGTCGAGCACGACCATCCGGACGCCGTCCTCCTGGACATCAAGATGCCGCGGATGGATGGCCTCGAGGTTCTTGCACGTCTCCGCGAGACCAGGCCGCAGACGCCGGTCGTCATGATCTCGGGCCACGGCACGATCAGTACCGCGGTGGAGGCGACGCGTCTTGGCGCATTCGACTTCATGGAGAAGCCCCTGGAGCGCGAGCGAGTCTTGCTGGTGCTTCGCAACGCGCTGGAGCATGGTCGGCTGACCCGTCAGGTTCGCGAGTTCGAACTCGAGTACGAGGAGCGCTTCCAGCTGGTCGGCGAGTCCGAGGCCCTGGACAGGATCCGACAGTCGGTTGCCAAGATCGCGCCGACCCGGGCCTCCGTGTTGATCACCGGCGAGTCCGGGACCGGTAAGGAGCTCGTGGCCCGCGCAATTCATCGAAACGGCGACCGTGCCGACAAACCGTTCGTTCAGGTCAACTGCGCCGCGATTCCCGAGGAGTTGATCGAATCGGAGCTGTTTGGCCACGTGAAGGGGTCGTTTACCGGCGCCGTGAAGGATCAGGTCGGGAAGTTCGTTCGCGCACAGGGAGGCACGATCTTCCTCGATGAGATTGGTGACATGAGCCTCAAGACCCAGGCCAAGGTCCTACGCGTATTGCAGGATGGCGACATCGAGCAGGTTGGGGCAGCGAAGACGGTCACCGTCGACGTTCGGGTGGTGGCCGCCACCAACAAGGACCTCCTGACGGAGATCCGCGAGGAGAAGTTCCGCGAGGACCTCTACTTCCGTCTCAACGTGATTCCACTCGAGCTACCACCGTTGCGGGAACGCGCGGAAGATGTTCCACTGCTTGTCGAGCATCTCGCGGCGCAGTATTGCAGGGAAAATAATTATCGCCCGCGTCGGTTTTCGCCCGAAGTGTTGCGAGAGCTTTCTCGACTTCCGTGGATGGGCAACGTTCGCGAGTTGCGCAATGCTATCGAGCGATTGATTATCATGACGACCGGAGACCCGGTCGAGGTTGCGGACTTGCCCGCGGGGCTGGGGATGGCGTTGGGAGAGTCGGCTTCGGCATCGACAGGAGACTACCTGCCGGTCTCGTATCGGGATTCGACGTTGCAGGAGTTCAAGGACTCGGCGGAGAGGGCGTTTCTCGTGGACAAGCTTCGCGCCAATCAGTGGAATATCGCCGGGACGGCCAAGGCGATCTCGACTCCCCGTTCCAACCTGTATAAGAAACTCGAATCCTACGGCATCAGCCGTGAAGCAGACGGCGCGAAGGAAGACGCTTGACCATGTTGTCATCCGATCGTGATGTGGTGGTGATCTCCGGCGTGCGGACTCCGTTCGTCAAGGCCGGCAGTCTGCTCGCAGGCACCTCTGCGGTCGAACTCGGCCGTATCGCCGTCCGAGAGGCCATCGAGCGCGCAGACCTCGATCCCCGTACGATCGATGAGGTCGTCGTCGGAAATATCGCCGGCCCGGCGGATGCGGCGAACATCGCCCGGGTCATCTCGCTGATGGCGAAGGTGCCGGAGCACGTGCCGGCGTTCACCGTCAATCGGAATTGCGCCTCAGGTCTCGAATCAATCGTCGAGGCGGCCTATCGGATCCAGTCGGGTCACGCGAATATCGTTGTCGCCGGTGCCGTCGAGTCGATGTCACAGATCCCGCTCCTGTTCTCTCAGGAGGCCCAGCAGGTCTGGGGTGGGGTATCCCGTGCGAAAGGCCTCCTGGCACAGTTGGCGGCCTTCGGTCGCTTCCGACCCCGTCATTTCAAGCCCCTGGTGGGGTTGATGCTTGGGCTGACCGACCCGATTTCAGGCCTGAACATGGGGCAGACGGCCGAGAACCTCGCCCGGGAATTCCAGATCGGACGTGGTGAACAGGACGCGTTTGCGTTGCGCAGTCATCAGCGCTCGACGGCCGCCTGGTCCAATGGCCTCATGGATCATGAGGTCGTTCCGGTTCCATGCGGCCCCCGGTTCAAGAAGGCGGTCGAGCGAGACAACGGGATTCGCGAGAACCAGACCATCGAGGCGCTGGCCAAGCTGCGCCCGTTTTTCGATCGAAAGTTCGGAACGGTGACTGCGGGGAATTCGTCACAGATTACCGATGGCGCCGCGGCACTCGTCCTTGCGTCTCGGGCACGCGCACGACAACTCGGTGCACCGATTCTCGGTACGATTCGTTCCTGGGCATTTGCAGGTTGCGACCCGGCGAGAATGGGACTTGGCCCCGCTCTCTCGACGCCGATCGCCCTTCAGCGTGCCGGAGGTCTTCCACTGGATCGCATGGACCTCGTCGAGATCAACGAGGCTTTCGCGGTTCAGGTCCTCGCTTGCCTCAAGGCGATGGCATCCAGACCCTTCTGCGAGACCCATCTGGGAACTGGCCCCCTGGGTCATATCGACCCGGAACGTCTGAACGTCAATGGTGGCGCGATCGCCTACGGGCATCCCGTCGGCGCGACGGGCGGGCGACTTGTCCTGACGATGTTGAATGAGATGGCTCGGCGTGACGCCTCGTTGGGTCTGGTGACCCTCTGTGTCGGCGGTGGCCAGGGTGGTTCGATCGTACTCGAGCGGGGCACATAGCATGTTGGAACCTTACGGAGTCTCCGAACGGCTCGATGCGGACGGCATCCTGCGTCTGGTTTTCGAGATGCCGGAGACCAAGGTCAACCTGCTGAGCCAGGGGCTGCTCCAGGCTCTGGGCGAGCTCCTGGATGCCGTGAAGAACCGCGACGAGGTACGCGCGGTCATGTTCGCCAGCTCGAAGCCCGGCATGTTCATCGCCGGGATGGACATGGAGCAGATCGCGCAGGTGAGCGACGCGTACAAGGCTGCGGAAGCGGCACGCTTCGGGCAGTCGGTGTTCCAACGGATTGCCGATCTCGGTAAACCGACATTGGCGGCGATCGGCGGTGCCTGCGTCGGCGGCGGCACCGAACTTGCCCTCGCCTGCGATTTTCGCATCGCGGGTCGCGGGCGGAGGACTCGGATCGGGTTGCCCGAAGTGAAGATCGGAATCATTCCCGGGTTTGGCGGTTGCCAACGACTGCCGCGTCTCGTCGGCATGATGGCGGCCCTCGATGTGATCATGACCGGAAAGCAACTGGACGCCCGTCGTGCACGAAAGATCGGTCTCGTCGACATGGTGGTTCCGGACGAATACCTCGAGCGTGAGGGTCTTAAACTGCTCCAGCAGGCGATCAACGACGGTGTCAGTCGCGTTCAAGGCCGTTATCGCAAGCGTCGACCGATGGTCGAGCGGGCCGTCGAGGGGATCACCCCCCTACGCAACTATGTCCTGGATCAGGCTCGCAAGAAGACCAAAGCACGCGTCGAGCCGCGGAACTACCCGGCACCGTTCAGAGCCGTCGAGGCGATCGAGGCGGCGATCACCGAGCCGCTACCGAAAGGCCTCGATCTCGAGGCGCGGATCGTGGGGGAACTGGTCCCGACCCCTACCTCGAAGAATCTGATCTGGCTGTTCAAATCGCAAACGGCGATCAAGGGGGACCTCGAGGGAGTTCGAGCGGTACCGCAACGGGTCCATCGGGCGGCCGTCGTGGGCGCCGGCATCATGGGAGGTGGGATCGCGCAGCTGATCGCCGACCGTGAGATACCGGTTCGCCTGAAAGACCTCCGCTACGACGCGATCCTGACGGCACTGCAAACCGCCTCCGGTGTCTGGAAAAAACAGTTGAAGCGTCGCCGGATCACGCCACGCGAGATGTCGCAACGGATGGCGTTCATCGCGCCGACGACGGACGACACGGGACTCCGACATGTGGATCTGGTCGTCGAGGCCGTCGTCGAGAATCTCGACATCAAGCGACAGGTACTGGCCGCGGTCGAAGAGCAGCTGAACCAGCGGGCGGTCTTCGCAACCAATACATCCTCGATCCCGATCAGCGAAATCGCGACAAGCGCCCGACGTCCCGAGCGAGTGGTCGGTCTGCACTTCTTCAATCCCGTACACCGGATGCCACTCGTCGAGGTCATCGCGGGTACCTTCAGTTCTCCGGAGGCTATCGCCACCGCTCACGCGTTTGCTCGTAGATTGGGCAAGGTGCCGGTGTTGGTCAAGGACGGCCCCGGCTTCCTGGTCAATCGGATCTTGACGCTCTATCTGTTCGAGGCCCTACGCATGCTTCGCGAGGGCGTCCGGATCGAGGCAGCCGACAAGGCGATGACCGCTTTCGGCATGCCGATGGGACCCTTCGCCCTGATGGATCAGGTCGGCCTCGACACCTCTCAGCACGTGGGAGAGGTATTGCGGGAGGCGTTCGGTCGTCGCCTGGGTGAAGACGATGGCCTGCTGGCCGGTATGGTGGCGTCCGGTCGGCTGGGTCAGAAAAACGGCAAGGGCTTCTACCGTTATCGAGCCGGCAAGCGAACCGTCCCGGATCGAGAGGTCTACGATCTGGCCGGATCTCCCACGGTCATGGAGCTGCCTCCCGAGACGCTCCAGGAGCGGATGGTCCTGGCGATGGTCAACGAGTCCGCCCTCTGCATGCAGGAGGGGGTTGCCCGCGAGCCACGGGATCTCGATGTCGCCATGGTGATGGGCACGGGTTTCCCGCCGTTCCGTGGTGGCCTCCTGCGCCACGCCGACGCCGTGGGAATCCCGATCGTCGCCGATCGCCTCTCTCGACTGGCCGACGCCCACGGCGAGCGATTCCGCCCGGCCGCGTCGCTCCAGGAGATGGTGCGGGGGCAGACCCGGTTCTATTCGGATTCCTAGGCTTTAGCCCTCGAGCGGAACCCGCGCTAGAATCGTTCGTATCAGTTGACGGGAGGCGTGTGTCCCCCCGTTCGCTATCGTCAAAAGAAGATATCCAGTCCATGAGGAGAGATCGGGATGAGGAATGCAATCCGTAACTTCGGAGCCTTGATGCCGGCGGTCGCGCTTCTGGCGACCGTGATGCTGCTGCCCGCACCGGCCCGTGCCGCGGGCGAGTCGGGTGACTCCGAGATTCCCGGTCCACTCAAGACGGCCATCACCTACAAGCTGCAGGATCGAATCAAGGAAGCCGTCGGTCAGAAGAACGCGCAAGGCAAGCGGTTCAAGCGTGGTGCCTACTCGAGCCGTTTCGAGAAGGTCGATGACACGACCTATGCGGCGACCGTCCAGATCGATACCGCGTTCGAGACTTCGATGCAGACCGAACGCATTCGGATGATCCTCGATGTCGAGGGCAGCGCCAAGGTGTCGGTCCGCGAGGAGTTGATCGAGGACACCTATACGGCCCTCTACCGCTCGCGCGGGTACAGCTGCTACCCGTTCAGCAGCTTCGCGTTCGATCGCGAGGGGATGAAGATGTCGTCGGGACCTGGCCACGTTTGTGAGTTTTACTTCAACGAAGAGGTTAATCAGGTCGGCATCGCGAGCGACAGTCTCATGTACGAGTACACGCTGCCCGAGCATTTAGAGCTCATCCAGCCCGCGCACCAGTACCACACCCTGAAGGAGATTCTCGAAGGCGATCACGGCGTCGAGTTGGTCTTCGATCCGGAGTTCTTGGCGTTCCAGTGTGATGGGGAGACCTGCGACGAAATCCTCACGTCATCGTTCAAGGGGCTGGAGCGGATCGCCGCGGAGGCACGGTCGTCGTCCGTCAAGACCGAGCCCGCCAGCATGAATTCTGCAATGAAGCGTCGTGTGGACAAATTCAACAAGGACTGGAACGAGAGATTTAACGATAATCCCTTCCACGGTTTCAGACGCCTCGACCGCGATTCACATCATTTCTACAACGCGCTCGCATTTCGTAACGACGACGATGGCGTCGGTATCGCGTACGACAATCTTGACGGATACGAGGTGCAGTTTTTTGTCATAACGGGCGACCAGATCGACGCCGCGGCGATCCGTGGTTCGATCTTCGGCTATTACACCGAAGAGACGCTAAAGAACACCTCGGCCTACGACCTCGAGCAACGGGACGACATCGCCAACCGTGAGTACGAGATCTACAGCGTCAAGGGAGAGGTAGACGCAGGTATTGATGATCCGGAGTGGGTCAAAGCGAAGATTGAGTTCGGGGTTACCGTCAAGGACGATCTTCGCGAACTTCAATTCTTCATTGCAAACGCCCCGCGTGGCGATGACACCAACTTCAGGCGCCCCAGCCTTCAGGTCAACGCCGTTCAGATGGATGGCAAGGACATGACCTGGATCAAGACAGGTGCCTTCGGTGGCCTCGTTATCTTTCCTGAGACGGTCAAGGCCGGGGAGACCGTCTACCTAACGATGGACTTCGCCACCCGCGCGATTCGCAAGTACAACGTCGCGTTCTCCCAGCTGGCTCGATTTGGCTGGATGCCGTTTGTTCGCTTCGGCGATTTCATCGAAGAGTTCGAATTGACGATTCGGACACCGTCGCAGTACAAGATTCTTGGTATCGGCCAAAAGATGGAAGAGAGCGTTAGCGGCGGGGTTCGTACCAGCCATTGGTCCGCCGAGAGCCCCGTCGTCTTCCCGTCCATCATCTTCGGTAAGTACTTCTCGGATGACACGGGCGACAAGTATAAGGCCAGCAAGATCGACGGCACCACGGTCCCCGTCAACGTCCATGTGGACGAGGTCAGCCTGACCGACTGGGATATTCGTACGAAACAGTTGCGACCGATCGCTACCCAGGCGGCCGTCTCCATCGATATCTACAAGGATATCTCCGGGGTCGACTACCCGTACGGTGAGTTGAATCTGGTCAACGATCCCTCGCCGGCCCTCTACGGTCAGGCACCGAGTTCATTGATCTATCTCGGATCGCCGGTCTTTCGCGGTGAGGGTATGCTGGCCGCGAGAGGTGGAGGAACCGGCACAACCAAGTTCGTAAAGTCTGTGACCGCCCACGAGGTAGGCCATCAGTGGTGGGGTTCTTCGGTCTCCAACAAGAACGACCGCAGTTACTGGTTTGTCGAAACGTTGGCCGAGTACTTCTCCGCAATCTACCTGGAGCGGGTCTACGGGCAGAAAGCCTACGACCAGCAGGTCGCCGAATGGCGGACCACCGTCCTCGATAGTCGCGTGAAGGCCAGCGTCCAGGAAGCCACCCCCATGTGGCCCGGTGAAGACGGCTTCGGCTCATACCAATCGGCGCTCTACAGCAAGGGCCCGATGGTCTTTCACATGCTTCGGGAGACTTTTGGCGACGAGAAGTTCTTCCCGGCTCTGAAGCAGTTCTCCCTGGAGTTGGCCGAAAAACGCGAGATCGTGACCCGCGACATTCAGCTGGCGGCTGAGAAGGCCTTCGGTGGCCTCGATCCCCAGGGCAACGCCTACAACGTTGACCTGGAGTGGTTCTTTGATCAGTGGATCCGGGGAGTCGGGATTCCGCAGTTCGCTCTGAACTACGACGTGCGACAGGCCGAGGACGGAGAGTGGTTGATCGAGGGAACGGTCAAGCAACGCATTGTCATTGGCAGTCAGCGAGAGATGGATGTCGTCGAGGGCGCGCACTACCGTGGTGTTGTGGACTTAGTCGTCGAGGCTCGCAAGGGTGAGAAGTACGGCAGTCGAATTATCCTCAACAGCCCCGAGGAGTCGTTCCGATTGAAGGTCAAGGAAAAGCCGCTGGAGATCGTATTGAACGAGTCCGACGGGATGCTGGCGCACGACGTCCTCGTGAACCGCGACTTCTGATCTTCAGATAAGAATCCCCAAGAATAGACATAGCCGACGCTCACGCTGAGCGTCGGCTATGATGTGCCCCGTCCTCAAGGCCTTCGTCGAGGGGTGATGGACGAGGAGTTGTCGTGATCCGCCTGCACAACGTGCACAAGCGATTCAGTGGCGAAGTCGCCGCGTTGGGCGGCGTCACCCTGGAAGTCGAGAAGGGCGAGTTCGTCTTCGTCACGGGGCCTTCGGGAGCCGGCAAGACGACGCTCCTCAGACTGCTCCTACGTCAGCAGCGTCCCAGCGAGGGGAACATCTTCGTCGCCGGTCGGAACGTCGGCGCGCTGCCGGACCGCAAGATCCCCGAGTTGCGACGCTCGATGGGGGTCGTCTTCCAGGACTTCAAGTTGATCGCCCGCAAGAATGCGCTGGAAAACGTCGCCTACGTCCTTAACGTCGCCGGGCATTCTCGTGCCGAACAGCGTCGCCGGGCCTACAACGCTTTGCGGAGTGTGGGGCTTAACCACCGCCTCAACGTCTACCCGCGCGCCCTCTCCGGGGGCGAGCAGCAGCGTGTCGCCATCGCTCGAGCGATCGTCTGTGAGCCCGATATTCTGCTGGCCGACGAGCCCACGGGAAACCTGGATCCCGATCTGGCCGTCGAGACCATGCGATTGTTCCGTGAAATCAACGCCCGCGGGACGACGGTCGTGGTCGCCACCCACGATCGAGACCTGATCCGCCGCATGCAACGCAGAACGATCATCCTGGATGGCGGTCGAGTCGTCGATGTGGACAGGACCGGATGATGAATCGACTTGTCCAACACTGGCTGTTCTTCGTCACCGACGCGTGGGACGAGATGCGTCACAGCCCCGCGGTCAACCTCCTTGCCGCGGCCACCCTGACGGCGTCGCTGTTCGTTGCGGGTCTCGCGGTGCTGGTCATCACGAATGTCGGCCGCCATGTGGACCAACTCCAGTCGGAGATCCGGATCGACGTCTTTCTACGCGATGACGCCGCAGCGGAGGCGATCGCGGAGCTTCAGTCACAACTGAAAGTGACTCCGGGTGTCGAGCGTGTGCTGCACGTCAGCAAGGACGAGGCGCTATCGCGCTACCACGAGTGGTCCCGCGAAATGGCGCAACTGATCGGTGAGCTGGACGACAATCCACTGCCGGCGTCGCTCGAGGTCTATCTCCGGTCGGATCAGGATACCGAGGCGATCGGTGTTTCGATCGCCGATTCATTTGGAGCCCACGTCGCCGTGGATGACCTCAGGTTCGATCGAGACTGGATCGCACGTCTCGAATCCATGTTGCGGGTGGCACGGCTGGCCGGCATCGTCCTCGTGGGCGTCGTGTTGGCGGCGGTGGTCTTTGTGGTGTCGAGTGTACTGCGACTTGCGGTCTACGCGCGCCGGGACGAGATCGAGATCATGCAGTTGGTCGGTGCGACTCCCGCATTCGTGAGGGGCCCATTCCTTGTCGCCGGTAGCTGGTTTGGGCTGGGTGGCGGGGTCATGGCACTGCTGGTCGTGGAGATCGTTCGACAGTTCGTCCTGTCCTACTCGACCCGCGCGTCGCTACCGCTACTGCGATTGTTCTGTGCGCAGCCGGTCTCGTCCGGCTGGGTGTTGGGGCTCGTCCTGTTGGGGCTGGTCGTTGGCGTCGCGGGGTCGTGGTTTGCGGCCCGCCATCGTTTCTAGTCCGGCTTCTTCAAGAACGAATCGTCCCACTTGACCCAATCGTCTTCTTTGGGCTCCGGCTTCGGTTCGTCCGGTGGCCGCAAGCGGACACGTCCCTCCGCCACGCCGATCCCGTAGACCCGAGCACAGAAATTGCTGTGATCGGGTGTCTTGCCGGTGCCGATGTGGAATTGCCAGCCGTGCCAGAAGCAGGTGACCATCAGACCCTTGAGCTTTCCGTCGGCCAGGGATGCGCCACTATGAGGACAAGCATCGCGGATCGCGTACCAACCGTCGGGCATGCGAAACACGGCGACCCGTGTTCCATCGACATCGACTGCGCGCCCCCGCCCTGCGGGGAACTCGTCAACCGGCCCGACATCGACCCACTCGTTCATCAGAAGTCGTAGGTGATGTAGAACTCCATCCGGGTCCCACGGGTATCGCCGTCGCGTTTCTCCAGCGGCGTCAACCCATCGAAGACGCAAGCGTCGATGACGCCGGACGCGCAGTACTGGGTGAAGTCGAGGCGCTTGGCCCAGATCCAGTTGAACTGTAGGTTGCCGATGAACAGGAACTGGAAGCCGAACCCGTAGCTGGCTCGGGCATCCTGAAACTGGTCGTTCTCCGAGTCCCAGAAGTCGAACGGGATCGGTGTCTGCGTAAGGTCGGCGCGGATCATCCGGAGGTCCGGGTCGTAATAGAGGTCATCGGGGAACCATGCCGCACCGACATCGAAGAACGCCATCCCGCGAATCTGCTGCAGCGCCAGGAACGGGAACCGCAGCTCATCGATCAACGGGAAGCGATACTCGAAGTTGGCGAATGCGAGCCGGGATCCGAAGAACTCTCGATACTCCCAGCCGCGGAGCTGGTTGAGTCCGCCGAACCCGTAGGTGTACTCGTTATCCCCGGTGTTGTAGATCGTCGCCAGTCGAAGAGCCAACAACGTGCGTCGAGTCAGCTGCTTGTAGCGACGATAGTCCAGACGGAACTCCGTGAGATCACCGTCCGAATCACCGGACAGATGAAATCCCTGTCGCACGTCGAGTCGGAATCGCTGTCCCTGGAACGGGCCGAAACCCTGGTAGCGAGCGGTGTCGTGGGTGATCGCGGCCTCGACCATCGCGAATGAGTCGTCCTGCTCGATGAAACCGAACTGCCCGGTCATGGAGTTCTGGGCGAGCCGGTTCAACGACGCATTCAGGTAGCCACCGGACGTTTCAACACGAAAGTGACGACTCACCGGGTACTGGATGAATGCCGTGGCCCCGGTCTGACTGTACTGCCGCTCGATCCGTTCGCCGGTCGATTGGTCAACGAAGAAATCGCGAAAGTCATAGACCTGGCCACCCCAGTTGTAACGATTCCGTCGGTTGACATAGGTCGCGTTGTAGCTGGCAAAATTGGCGACTGACTGGGCGCCGATCGAAATGCGATGGTTGCCGAGTAGATCGGTAAACTGAATCGTGGCGTCGGCCAGGAATGTGCCGTCACCGGTCACTCCCACTCCGAAACCGGGAGCCTCGAGATCCCATTTCAGTTTGTAGGGCGCCTTCTTGTTCTCGTCGACACTGAGCTGTAATTCCGGGACGAAGGGTTCGGCCTCGTCATCGGCAGACAGTCGATCGGACGCCGCGGTTACCAGCTCGGGCGCGTTGAGCGGCATTCGGTAGAGACGGAAACGGCCCTCGAAGTACGCGTTAAAGACGATGAAACGATCGTCGTCGCGTGGCGACATCTCGACCGGCCCGAACGTGCCACCTACGACGTCGGTGTACTGACTCACGTCGCCTGTCGCGAGGTCCAGCGTGTGGACATTGAATACTCCGTAGCCCCCGCGGTCCGAGGAAAACAGGATCGAGGTGCCGTCCCGTGTGTAGGACGGTTGAAGATCGCTATGGACCCCAAACGTCAACTGTGTCTTCTTCGATGAATCGGCAAGGTCGACCGCGAAGATCTTCCAGTGTTCTCCGATTCTGCGGTTGTAGAGAAGAGAGCTTCCGTCGGTGGAATACCACGGGTTTGCGTCGAAGAAATCATCCTGTGTCAGGTTGACGATCGCTCCGGTATCGAGGTTGTACTCGAATAGATCGACCACACCGTTGCGGTTGCCCTCAAAAGCGATCCGGCGTCCATCCGGAGAGAACGCGGGGCTCGAGCACTCGAAGATATCGTCGAGATCGATGTTGTGAAGCATCTTGCCGTTCAGGGCATTGAAAATCAGCAATGGCCAGCGGTTTTCTTTTCGTGCGAACACCGCGATGCGGTCGCTATCCGGTGCCCAGCTCAGGTCGCGCTTACCCTCGAACGCGTTGGCAACGAGATTCTTGTAACGGCTGGTCCAACCCTTCGTCAGGTTGCGCTGGATCTTGCTGTCTTCCGCAGAGATGATGACCAGGTCCAGTTCTTGTTTGGGTGCCGCGAGGGCCGCGATCAACTCGCCGGACGGCGAGAGGGCGGGGGAGAGCGTGACGGGGTTGCGACGCTGTCCGATCTCCGTTCCGTACTCGTCGGGCGCCTTCTTTTCCAGGAGGACCGGGAAGTACTTCTTTCGGAGGTATCGATTGAAGCGACGGTTGAACTCGTCGATGTCGTACCCGAACGACTCGCGTATCGCTCGATCGATGTTTCCACTCAGCAAGACCTTCTTGAACTCAAACAGGAAGCTCCGCAGCCCCTCGATGCCATGTTCTTGTTCGATAAAATCGAAGACGGCGTGACCGTAGCGATAGGTCAGGTAGGTGACCACGTTCAAGGCCTGGAGCGGGGGTAGAACGTTGTTGACGACCGCATCGCGAATCGCCATGCGGTCGAGGTTGTCTTCGTCGTCGGCGAGATAGGAGGCTAGTCCTTCCATGATCCAGGTCGGTGGATTGGATCGAAGCGCGCGACCGAGGTAGCCCTCGTAGAATATCGAGTACTCGAAGATGTGAACGAGTTCGTGAGAGATCAGCTTCTGTAGTTTGTCGGGGGCGCCGTCGATCGGCAGGACCATTCGGTACTGGACCGGTTCCGCGAACGCCGCAACGCCTTCGGGGACTTCGGAGAGGGTGATGTTGGTCTGTCCGAACTCACCGTGGGTCTTGTAGATCACCAGCGGGACGCGGAAACGCAACTCGTGATCCAGGTCCTTGCTGATCTTCAGGTAGGCGCTCTCGACATAGGAGACGATGTCTTCGAGGAACGGCTCCTGAGACGGGTAGTAATGGATGTCGAAGTGGGGCGATTCGTAGACGTGCCAGTCGAAATTCTCGTAGCTGATCTTGTTCTGCCCGAATTGGGCGAACGTCGGGACGTAAAACAGCAGCGCCAATAAGAGGACGAACCAGCGTTGGGGCGATTGCTTCATCAGGTGTCTCCCGGAAATAGAGCTGCGTTCGCGTAGGCCCATCTAGTCTCTGAAGATGAAACGCGCGGAAGGCCGGCGTTGTGTATTGACGATTGAAAGAATATCTCCGGTCATCGATTCGCTCATCTCATAGAACGCCGTGATCGGGTCATTCTGACTTCCCGTATAGCGGATCTTGCGACGGACTTTATCGCGGATCAGGAGAGATCCGTCTTTCCCGTTCATGAACAAGAGATCGAGTCCAAATCCGAACTCTTCTTGATCGACGAACTCGGTACGCCGAACCTTCTGACCGGTGTTGGGATTGGTACGGTCAACTTCACGGAAACCCGAGACGTCCTCACGCATGTAACCGATCTGTCCGGAGACGACAATATCCGCGTCAAATTCGCGGGCGACGAACTTCCAGAAACCGTCGTTGGCAATCAGGTCCTCGATGGTTTGTTCCGGCACAGCAGGCGCCGGTGTGATCTCGAGAACGCTGAGTCGTGTGTTCTTCCGCAGCTCACTTCGGAGGTAGCGAACGATCTCTCGATTGACGTCCAGGAACATCATCTCGTCGGTCAGGAAGCTGATGACGAGAATCGATTCCGTGCCTTCTAGTTTCAGTCGTGGAGGGACCGGGAGACCGACTTCCACACGCTGGGCATTCGCCTTCTTGCGACCGCGCGGTTTCGGCAATCGGATGCCTGCCAGCCGGGCCTTGAACGCCTCACCGGTCTCGTCCTCGAGCGTCCGGCTCCAGAATCCTGAGAACTCTTCAAAGTTCCGTAGGAGACGGGGGTCGGCGAGATCGCCGACGAGTGCGCGCTCGTAGTAGTCGAACGCCTTGTCCCGCTCGCCGACGGCCTCGGCAGCCACGGCGAGGTTTCCGAGCAGCCGCGGGTTGTCCGGGTGGTCGCGCTCCAGGGCCGCCCAGCGGTACTGGGCCTCGCGCCAGTTGCCGCCCTCGGCCATATCGGCCGCGAAGCGATTGACCTTGCCGAGCTTGCGCTCCGCGACCACCGACGACCCGAATGTGATCGCAACAATGACACAGGCAAAAACGAACGAACGGCGTATCACGCCGTTGCCCGTAGAATAGAAGCGCATACGAAAATCATACTACAGGGAACCATGCCGGACCCCCGTCACATTCCAACGTTCGACCATCGTCTTCAGGGACGTTGCGACGCTCCGGCCTCCAAGAGCGCGACACACAGAGCGCTCGTGCTCGCGGCCCTGTCGGATGGGGTGAGCTTCATCGAAAAGCCGCTGGATGCCGAGGACAGCCAGGTGACGCGAGAGGGCCTCGGGCTGCTGGGAATTCGCAGCAAGATCGTCGACGACGGTTGGGAAGTTTACGGAACCGGCGGGCGGATCCCCGGTGGAGCGAACATCGAACTGCGAGAGTCCGGGACTTCGTGCCGGTTCCTGACGGCGGTCGCGGCACTGGGACAGCGCCCCAGCCGACTCGATGGAGCCCCCAGGCTGCGGCAGCGTCCCCTGGCCGCACTGACCGAGGCCCTGACCGCGCTGGGAGCCCGATGCGAGTCGGACGGGGGAGACGGGCTACCGCTGCGCATCGGCGGAGCCCCGCTCCGCGGGAGACGCATCGCCCTGCCCGCGTCGCCGAGCAGCCAGTTCGTCAGTGCGCTCCTGATGATCGGCGGCCTCCTGCCCGACGGACTGCATCTGACCCTGGCGCGCCCATGGGTCTCCCGCGGCTACGTCGACATGACGATGGAAATGCTGGAGTCGTGCGGGGCTGATGTCGAACGCTCAGGCACCGTGTTTCAAGTCGCCCCGGGAGCCCTCTCCCCGCGCCGCTGGGTCGTGGAGGGGGACTACTCATCGGCCTCGTACTTTCTGGCCGCGGGGGCGATTCTTGGCACGATCCAGGTGGACGGGTTGCGACAAGATTCTCACCAACCCGATGCGGTTCTACTGGACGTCCTTCGCCAGATGGGTTGCACGGTTGACCATCACGACGAGACGGTTCGGGTCGTTAGCCCGAACCGCCTGAAGGCGATCGAGCGGGACTTGACGGACGCCCCCGACGTCGCGCCCACCGTCGCCGCGCTCGCGATCTTCGCCGAGGGAGAGACAAGACTGACGGGTCTGGGCCACCTGCGGGTGAAGGAGTCGGATCGTCTGCACGCGCTCGCGGACAATCTAACGCGAATGGGAGTCACGGCCCGCGTAGAGGGTGATGCGTTGTCCATCCACTCGAGATCGGATCGGGTTCACGGCGCCGTCATCGAGACGAGAGGTGACCACCGCATCGCGATGGCGTTTGCCATCGCAGGGCTCCGGATTCCCGGCGTCGTACTGGATGACGGCGACTGTGTCGCCAAGTCCTATCCCGGGTTCTGGCGAGCGCTCAGCGGGCTACTAGAACTGGAATGACAGTTCCGCGCGCACCGTGTTCAGGACGTAGTCCTGAGTGTTGTAGATCGCCGATGTACCCTGACCTTGCTCAATCTCGAGGGCAGGGATCCGGATGTTGGTGGGCAGCAGATACGCATCCAGCATGCCGACGATGCCATAGGCGATTTCCAGCCCGATGCCGTTTTCGAAGGCGAACGCCAAGCCGAAGTCCAACTCGTTCGACCAGGTGCTCTTGCTACGGTCTTCCGTCAGCATGCCGTCCGCAGACTCCAGGAAGCCACTGGAATCAAAGACGTAGGTCAAGAATGGTGAAGACTCGACCTCAACGTTGGTGATGGCGAGCGTCGATTGCCCGCGGACGAAGATCTTGAACTTCTCCTCGAAGAACTTGATATCCCAGGACATCGACACGGTGGGTCCCACGCCGCTTGACGTGTTGTAGAACGTCAGCAGATTGGTCGCACCACCGTCCGTGAATCCGACGCCGGCACGCACATCTCCACCGAGGAGCCAGGCGGTCGCGGGGACGGAACCTTCAAGGCTGTAATACCGGAGACCCGCAAACCAGCGAGATCCGAATCGTCGGGTCCCGAACTCACGGCCATAGACGAGGTCCACGGTCTGCAATCGATTCTGAAGATTGGTCGGTGCCGTCGATGTCACCGTCAACGCATTCATCGGGTCGTAAGTAATCTCTTCGGGTTGAGCCGCGAGGTCGCCATTGGCGTCTGCCGCCACACTCCAGAGCGGGCCATTGCGAACGGCCGTGCTCACGCCGTCGACGATGTCGAGCGTCCACCAGTTTGCGCCCTCGATGACGTTGGGCTGCGACGTGGCACCGGAAGCCGAAAGATCGATGGTCTTCTGAAAGCCAGCCCCGCTGAGTTGGTACTCCTGCTCGTTGTAGCCGTTCCAGACCAGCCGCACCGAGCCCTTGTCGTTGGGGAATTTCCAACCGAGGGTTGCGCGGCCGTAGTCCTGATTGTCCATCGAGAGGATGGACGACGTGTGGGAAACCGACGTGGTTCGAATCGACGAATCAATCTCGTCGGCGTCCGCGCTGCCGACAGCGACCGCAACGAAGAGCGAAAACGGGCGCTTCTGTTCGATGGGAGCCGCATTGTCTGTGGTGGTTGCCTGATCGTCCTCGCCACTCTGGGCGAGAGTCGTTCCGAGAGGTAGCAGCCCTGCAACAAGCAGCGCTGAAATCACAAATCGCCCACTCAACCTCATGTGATGCCTTCCCCCTGCAGATTCGTGCCGACCCGGGCGGCCTCGCCCAGGGTTCTCGGTGCCGTCTTAACCGTCGAAAGAACCATTCTTATAGGAGAACCTGGGGGGGGAGTCAAGGGATTGAGGGGGGGGGTGAGGCCGATGCTGCTGCATCGATGCAGGATGACCGATTCGGTGCTCGCCACGTGCCATCCGGGACGGTCGGCATATATTGATGGGGGGAGGGACGTCGATCGGCCGCTCGATCGGGCCCCGGCCCCTTTTCACGGA
>JAOTYK010000022.1 GCA_029861955.1 Acidobacteriota bacterium | reverse complement strand
CCATTTCGGACCGGTCCTCGACGAATACATGGGGAGTGTCCATGCACGGGCACTGCTGGTGAAAGGACTGGTCAGTGCACCGTCCTGTAGCGACTGCCACGGTGCCCATGACATCTGGCCCCGTTCAGATGATCGCTCGTCATTCGCAAGATCCAATGTTCCCGCGACGTGCGGGACCTGTCACCAGTACATCCTCGAGACCTGGCGCGAGGAGAGTGCCCACGGAATCGCATGGGCCGGCGGCGAGAAGAGCCCGGTCTGCACGACCTGTCACCAGTCCCATGATGTCGTGCCACCCAATATCGGCGATGCCCGACTGAAGATGCCCGAAGACTGTGGAACCTGTCACGAGGGTCGCTACACCAGCTACAACCATAACTTCCACGGCGAGGCCACCAACCTGGGCATGCTGGCCGCGGCGACCTGCTCCGATTGCCACACGCCCCACAGCAACCTAGCCGCCGAAGATCCGCGTTCGAGCGTCCACCCGGACAAACTGGGCGAGACCTGCGGGGCCTGTCACGAGCGGGTCAGCGGCAATTTCCTCGCCTTCGAGGTCCACAGCGAGCCCTCGAATTTCGACGGCAGCACCCATCCGGCGGTCAACTGGACCTGGTTCTTGATGACCACGCTGCTAATCAGCGTGTTCGTCCTGTTTGGTATTCACGATGTGTTGTGGTTCCAGCGTTCGATTGTCGCCTTGATCCGCGGCGACATCGCGCGTGTCAAGAACACGCCGAACGAGGGCGTCTGGGTCCGTCGTTTTCGACCGGTTCACATGTGGCTGCACGTCGTCGTGATCGTGACCTTCCTCGTTCTGGCGGCGACGGGACTGCCCCTCAAGTTCCATCAGTCCCCCTGGGCTCAGTGGGTCGCAACGCTGTTCGGCGGAGTCGAGATGACGCGGCTGCTGCATCGACTTGCCGCGATTCTGACCTTCGGCTACGCGATCTTCCATCTGACCCACGTGATCCGTCGGGTCTACGTCCGCAAGGAGCGGACCATTCTCTGGGGTTGGCGCTCGTTGGTCCCGCAGTTGCGCGATCTGACGGAGATGTTCCAGCACATCCGCTGGTTCCTCTACATGGGTCCCCAACCCAAGTTCGGGCGCTGGACCTACTGGGAGAAGTTTGACTACTTCGCGGTCTTCTGGGGTGTGTTGATCATCGGCTTCTCCGGCCTGATGCTGTGGTTCCCCTGGTTCTTCGCCCTCTTCCTGCCGGGTTGGATTCTGAACGTCGCGTTCATCGTACACAGCGATGAGGCGCTACTGGCGACCGGCTTCATCTTCGTCTTCCACTTCTTCCATACCCATCTACGTCCGGGGAGTTTCCCCCTCGATCCGGTCATGTTCATCGGCGCCGTGCCCATTGAGCGATTCAAGGAAGAGCGCCCGGCCGAACACGACCAACTGGTCGCCGACGGGCGACTTGAAGAGTTCATCGTGCCCCCGCCGGGTCGGCTGGAATTACGGCGGGCCTATCTGTTCGGCAGCATCGCGCTGGCGATCGGACTGCTGCTGGCTCTAGGAATCCTGCTCGGGCTGCTGGCCCTCTAGGAGGCCTTCCAGGATCTGCCGCGAGCCCTCCGCGTTGTGGTGGGCTCCCGCTTCGTCCAGCAGCGTCAACAGTTTTCGTGACCGCTCGGCCCAGTTGGCGTCGGTGGATTGGTCGATCTGTTCCAGGACCTGACGACGTAGATCCGCGAGGGTCTCGACGTTGTCCACGGCCATCGCCTCGTAGGTGCCGTCGTCGTCGTGACAGTCGGAACATGATGCAAGCGCCACGTCGCGGGAATGCGCCTCGGTCGTGGAGTGGCAGTCGTCACACGCAACGATGTCGGCCATGAAATCGGGCTCGATGGCAAACGACTCGAGCGCCGGGAGTGTGGCCGAGATCAGGCCCTGCTGCAGCCCATGACATCCTTCACAACTGTCGCTCTGCGGACTCGCGCCACCGGAATGGCACTGGTCGCAGCGGACGGCGGTATGAACTCCGTCCAGAGACATCTCGTGCCGGAACTCACCGGTCCGGAGGGACTCTTCCTGGCCGTCCTCCGTGGCGTTGAGGAACGTGTGACAGAGTTCACACGAAGAGTCGAGTGTCCCGCCGCTCTGGTTCACATGCTGGTTGTCGTGGCAGCGGAAACAGCCTGCAGAGACAAGGTGACCGATGTTGTCGGGGTAGGTTGTCCAGTCGACATTCATGTACGGGAAGACGTTGACGGCATAGATCTCCCGCGTCGTGTCAATCGCCTGATAGATCGCAGCCCGTCTGCTTTTCCACAGTTCGGGGTGCTCTTCACGATAGAAGCGAGAGAGTCGCTCGCCGATACGGGCGTTGGCCTCTTCGGTCTGCAGGTAGGGCGGCAGTAGTGCCTCGACGGTTTCGCGCTTGATGAACGGGAGAGTCTGATCGATCTTCCCGTTGGCGATCGCGACGTTGATCGACTCCTGTGGGGAAATGAACTCGTGGGCCGGTCGGTTGTGACAGTCCATACAGTCGATCGACCGACGCTCGCCCTCGGGCGGTGGATCCGAGGCCGGTCTGCCGTCGTCGCGGTAGATATGCTCCAACCCGGTGTCGTCGGTCCAGATGATCCAGGGAATCTCTTGCAGGATGGGGTCGGTCGCGATGTACTCGATCTGGCCGGAGAGGGCCATGTGGCGATGGATTCCCGAAGCCTGCCCGAGGAACTCGTTGCCACCGCCGGTCTTCAGGAGCAACGTGACCGTTCGATCGGTGTTCTGCTCGTCCGAGGCGTAGTGTGGAAACTCCTTGAGCTGCGAACCGTGGAACTTCTGCGGCCAGTGGCATTCCTCGCAGGTATCGCGGGCCGGTCGAAGCTCGCTGATCGCAGGTGGGATCGGGCGGCTGTAGCTCTCTCGCGCCGTCGCGATGACCTGACGTAGACCCGAAATCTTGGCCTTGACGAACCAACTGGCGCCGGTACCGATATGGCACTCGGCACACGAGACGCGCGCATGGGACGATCGCTCGTAGGCGACCGCCTCGGGTCGCATGACGGTGTGGCACGTCGTGGCACAGAAGTCCGTCGAGTCGGTGAAGTGGTAGCCGTGGTAACCGGTCACGGCAGCGATCGGAAGCAGCGTGAACAGTCCCACCGCCAGAAACTTGGCCACGCGGATCTGCAACGGGTCGCTGAAGTCGACGCGAGGCAGAATGCGTAACCGGCGGCTTGGGTCCAGACGACGACGGCGAATACTACGAATCAGGATCCCGGCCAGCATCAGAAAGATGCCCAACGATAGGATGCCGGGCAGGATAAGGTAACCGACGATATCCACGTAGGGATTGGCCGCCGGCGAGACGACACTGAACAGACCGAACGTGACGATGAGCAGGAGCGCAATGCCACCGATCAGCAGGCCGGTCAACGTGATCCAGTTGGTCCACAGCGGCTTGGTTATCAGCGGATGCTTCGGTAGATCCTTCATCCGTCCCCCTTCGGTCCCACGTTCACGCCGCTCATTCTAGAACAACTGAGATTGCGCCCAGAGCCTACGCGACATTCATGTCACCTCTGCAGGACGGGTTCCATGCTCGACCTCGAGTTCGCGAAGAGGACCCTCGATGCCGGGAATCGCATGCAACAAGTCTGCGGCCGAGAGAATCCCCAGCACACGAGCCTCCTCGTCGACGACGATGAGTCGATGTACCTGCCGGTTGATCATGAGAGCCGCGGCCGCGGCCGGGGTCTGATCGGGACGGATGCAGTAGACGATCGGGGACATGATCTCGTCAACGGTCGCAGACCGAATGTCGGTGAGTCGGAGGTTTCGGCCGTCCGTCCCCGTCGGCATCAGTATCCGTTGATCGTAGAACGATGCTCCGTCAACACCGCAGTTGTAGTGCCAGGCGATCAAATCAGTCTGGCTGACGACGCCGATGACGGTTCCATCCTCGTCCACGACGGGCAGACCGTGGACGCGTTCTCGGATCATTCTCTTTTCGAGTTCGTGCACATCTTCGTCGCAACGAACCACCGCGACGTCGCGCGCCATCATCTTCTCAATTGTCGGAGTCTTCGGCATGGTGTGTCCCTCCCTGCTCTCAAACGGCGCTCGACATCGAGCGACCCTCCAGGACGCGGTCCCGATGATACTCGTCAAAGACCGAGCAGATATTGCGAACGAAAATTCGACCGGGCTTCTTCACCGCAAGACGACGGTCCGCCAGCTCTACCATGCCCTCATCGATCCACCCACCCGGTTTGCTGAGATCGGCCAGTTCCGTCGCGAAGTAGTCTTCGAAGCGCAGATTGTGCCTGCGGTCGAACGACTCGAATGATAGCTCAAACTGACACATCAGCCTGTGGATCAGGTCTTGCCGGATCTTGTCGGATTTGGTCAGCAGGTAACCTCGCTCGAACGGGAGCCGACCGGCATCGATGGCTTCGCGATAGGTCGATAGCTTCTTGGTGTTCTGAGCGAACATTCCGCCAATCTCGCCGATGGCCGACACGCCCAGTCCGATCATCTGCTTGCTTCGATGCGTCGTGTAGCCCATGAAATCCCGGGTGAGTTCACCCATGCCGGAGGCTATCGCGAGAGAGTCTTCGGGCAGGGCGAAATGATCGAGACCCACAGCTACGTAACCCGCGCTCGTCAGTTCTTCCCGTGCGGTCTTCGCCAGGAACCAGCGATCCTCACCGGTGACCAGCGACCCGTCATCAATCTTGCGCTGGTGCGCGTTGATCGAGGGCAAGTGGGCGTAGCCATAAATCGCGATCCGGTCGGGTCTCATGTTTGCGACGCTCTTGAGTGTCCGGCGAAACTTATCCGGAGTCTGCGTCGGAAGCCCATAGACCAGATCGAAGTTGACCGAGTAGTAGCCGAGAGATCGGCTGGCTTCGAGAACGTCACGGGTCTGTTGCTCGCTCTGGATCCGGCCGATGGCGACCTGAACATCAGGATCGAAGTCCTGCACTCCGATCGAGAGGCGATTGAAACCTGCGGCCCTCAGGACGCTCAGGTGTTCTCGCGACGTCACCCGTGGATCTACCTCGACACTCATCTCCGCATCGGGGAGAAGATCGAAACGAGACCGGAAGTGGTCCAGAAGGTGTGCGAGAGGATCGGGTGAATGGAAGGTCGGGGTGCCACCGCCCAGATGCACACGGGAGACCTGGCACCGGTGACGTAGAGGCTCGGGGATCAGATCGATCTCTCGTTTGAGGTACCCGAGATACTGATCGCCGACATCTTGTCGAGGGGTCGAGATCACGGTGCACGCGCAGTAAGCGCATCGCTTCTCACAGAACGGGAAATGCATGTAGACGGCAAGCGAGTCGTCGTCCCGGGTGGCCACCTGATCCAGCCGGGCGAGGTAGTCTTCGCCGGTGACCGCTGAGCCGAAGTTCAACGCCGTCGGATAGGATGTATAGCGCGGGACCGGTCTGAGGAATTCGTCGATCCAGCGTGGCGACGTGTCCATGCCACCAACATACACCGAATTTTTTCGACAGTCCCTGCCGTCGGCGTCGTGGACTCCACGTATTGCGTGAGGGCCCGCTACGAGTAGCATTTCAGGGAAGGAGAGCTACATGGAATTCCACAAAGACACGCCGGTTGGCCGCATTGCATCTGAGCACCCGGGCGCCACGCGGGTATTTCACCGTTTCGGGATCGACTTCTGTTGTGGAGGCGGGAAGTCCATTGAGGTCGCCTGCCAGGCGAAGGGTGTCGACCCGACGACCGTGCTCGAGGCGGTTCAGGCCGAGCTCCTCGACGGCGATGCGGACGCCACCGACTGGCTCTCGGCCAGCCCCGCAGACCTGATCGATCACATCCTGAATGCCTATCACAAGCCACTGGGGACAGAACTGCCGCGGCTGAGCGAGATGGTTCAGAAAGTCGCGGAGGTTCATCACGACAAGGACGCGCGACTCGCGGAGCTCCGGTCCGTGTTCTCCGGGCTGAAATCCGAACTCGAATCCCACATGATGAAAGAAGAACAGATCCTGTTCCCCATGATCGTCCAGGGCCAGGGCGAATCCGCCGGGGGGCCGATCTCGGTCATGGAACAAGAGCATGACTCGGCAGGCGCGGCTCTACGACAGATTCGGGAGTTGACCGACGGCTTCCAGCCTCCCGAAGAAGCGTGCAACACGTGGCGCGCATTGTTCTCCGGATTGGAAGATCTGGAGCGGGAAATGCATCAGCATATCCACCTGGAGAACAACATCCTGTTTCCGCAAGCTCTCGGAAAATAGAAGACTCACAGGTCAGTCCGAACCCATCCGGATCAGCGTGTACTGCGAAGGATGAGTCGTAATCTCCATCCGCCGGAACTGCGCCTGGGCGATCCAGTAGGCCGCTGCGAGCATTCCGAATGCGGCGACCCAGACCCCGAAGCTACCGAGTGCGGATTGGCCCAGCCGAAGCATCGGGATCTCCACGAGCGCGCGCATCGCCCACGGACGCATGACGCCGAAGAGCGTGGTCATCGATGTCCAGATCCAGAAGGCAAGCAGCCCTGCGAGGCCGCCCCAGACGATCGTCTGCCGAACCCACTCTCGGACTCCCGGCCGGTAGGCCCGCAACAAGAGCGCCACCAGAAGCAACCACGGTACCGTGACCAGCGTTACGAGGACCGGAAGCATCGGGCCGCTGGCCGCGCGCAGGTCCGGGAAATCCTGGCGAAGGGTCAGTCCGTCGCCGCGCGGAATCACATCGCCGTCCGCATTCGTCGTGAGATAGCGTTGCTCGATGGTCTCCGGCGTGATCTCCGCCGTGTAAACCGCCCTCGCCGCGCGGCTGATCTGCAGGGCCACGAAACGCGTTGAACTCGTATTCGACGTCCCGAACGGAGAGTAGACCGCGACGGAACTCCACTTGAGCGGGGTCAGGAGTTCGGGCGTGTGGGACTCACCCCACGGCGAGACGACGGGCTGGACCGTTCCGTCCCGGGAGAATCCATACGTACGGAGGGGAATGGTCACCTGGTAACCGCTCTCCCCTTCTTCGAAGTTCACGTACTCCAGCTGCGATCTTCGCTCTGCGGCAAGAAACGCGCCGCAACCGTAGCCGAGACAGACGATCAAGAAGTAGGGGACCACCAGCATGGCGATCAGAGGTCGTCTGGAGATCGGTAGAGGGTCAAGGTAATGCAGGGAAGCCAATCGGGGCCCGATCACTGCGAACATCATGTAGATCGCCATCGGTATGTAGAGGAATCTCAGTTCCCGCTCGCCCGCCCCGAAGGCCAACAGACCGCCACCGAGGATGACGCCCCCGAGAAATATGATCGGTACGGCGGCCAGTTCCTTGGCCCCCGCCGACACGCAGCGTGCGATGGTCAGAGGGACCAGAAGTCTCGACGTACGCGTCGACGGCGAGAGGGACGTCGCCCCCACTTTTTCCGGGGATTGGGCTTCAAGCGGAATCAGCGAATAGGTCGGTGGAACCGCGCGGTAGATCACGATCGCCAGGATTGCGACGACGACGGCGAGACCGGCGACGGCTGCGGGACCGGCGGTGGCGGCAAGCCCCAGCAGCCATGGCGTGCCGCAGAGGACGACGATCGCCCACGCGACCGTGCCTACGTTAACGGGAATTCTAGCCAGCGTCGGCCGTGGGAGCTGCAGGAGCAGGGTCGCCAGAACGACCCCGGTCACCAGGACGACGCAGAGGCTCCAGTAGGAAACGTCACTATTCACGCGGAGCAGCAACAGGCGGTGTGCGGCGACCACCAGAAGAGCAAGTCCAATATTGACGAAACCGCCGACCAGCAGCGAACCCAGATGATTCGCCCACAACTGTCGTGCGCGAACCGGAAGCGACATCTCGAAGTGCGAACAGCGTGTTCGTGCATCGGCGAAGACGAGGTAGGTAGCGACACCGACCCAACACACCCATATCAACATGAGGGTGGAGATCGTCTTCTCCTGACTCGCTGCGCGAAAGGCAAGCAATCCCAGAAGAACGGAGGTGTTGACGCCGGTTGCCAGAGCCCATATCGGCAACATGCGCCACGTTCGACGGCGGGCTAACCGTGCCAGACTCATGACGCGCCTCCCGCCAATTCCACGAAGATGTCCTCCAGCGCAATCGACTGACAGCGGGCTTCCGCGACGCCGAGCCCCTGCTCCACCGCCGCCTGAGCCTCGAAGGGTGCCAAGCGGAGGATGGCGTGAAAACCGCCGGGATGTTCACGGACGCCGACACATGGCTCCAGAGCTCGAATTCGATCGGTGTCGAGGCCATTCGCTCGAGGCAACATCGCCAGCGAGAATCCCTCGTGTATCTCGTCCAGGCCACTGTCGATCAGCACACTTCCGTCATGGATCATCACGATTCGGTCGGCGAGCCGTTCGACGTCGGCCATGTAATGCGAGGAGAACAGGATCGATGTGCCGGTCTCGTTGAGGAGTCTTATCGAGGTCTCCAGGAACTCACGACGCGCGGCGGGGTCGAGCCCGCTTGCCGGCTCGTCGAGCAAGAGCAGCTCGGGACGATGTGCCACGGCACACAGTAATGCGACACGACGTGCCTGCCCCTTGCTCAACGACTTGATCTTCTTCGTGGCCGGGAGCTCGAAGCGCTCTACCAGGGACGCCGCCATCTCGTCGTCCCAGTTCGGGTAGAGTTGACGATGCAGGTCCAGCACACGTTCGATCGTCAGGAACGGTGGCAAGATCTGATCCTCGGCAACGTAACCCACGCGACGTTTGACCTCGACGGCGTCGCCCCGCGGATCCATCCCCAGCACCCGCGCCGTTCCTTCCTGGGGTTCGATCATTCCCATCGCGATTCGAATCAGCGTCGTCTTGCCTGCGCCGTTCTTTCCGAGAAGTCCGACGACCTGGCCCGGCTCGATAGAGAAGCTAACGCCGTCAAGTACGTTGTTGCCCTTGGTATAGGCCCGACGGATACCGTTGAATTCCAGCGCATTCATGACTTTGTTCCTTTCCGGATTTCTCTGAGGAGGTCGAGCAATTCGCCGTACGGCACACCACTGAGGGCGGCCTGGGTCAGCAGTCGCTCGGCCGATTCGCGTAGCCGTGCGCGAGATTCCCCAACGCGCTCGCGGGGAAGCCGCCGACGCACGAAGGTCCCACGACCCCGCTGGGTTTCGATGAACCCTTCCTGCTCCAATTCGTCGTAGGCCTTCTTGACCGTCAACGGTGCGATCACGAGTTGGGTGGCAAGCTCCCGGTGAGACGGCAGCTTGTCGCCCGGACTGAGACGGGAACCCGCGATCGCGTCCGTGATCTGACGGATGATTTGGCGATATAACGGAAGTTCGTCTCCGGCTGTGACGTAGAGATCCATCCGTTCACACGCCGCCGTTGATCGTACGCGCCGGCCCGACCGCTCTCGCCGCGACGATGGTCGCATCATCGAACGGCCGCCTGCCGCATGACAATCGGACGTCTCTGGCGATCGCACGGATCAGTCCGGGAGGATCGAGATCTCGGAACCGCATGATCGTGGATAACAGACGAAGCTCGCCAAACTCCCCCTCGTAGGAATCGCTGGCCTCGATGATCCCGTCGGTCACCAGGACCAGCGTGTCGTCGTGGCCCAACGTGACTTCCCGCAGGGACCCTCTCCAGTTCTCGAACATCCCCAGAACGGTTCCCGTGGCCCTCAGCCGCTCGACGCTGCCATCGGCGCGCAGCAAGAGGGGTGCGACGTGGCCACAGTTGGCGTAGCGCAGGCGCCTCGTCTCGTCTTCGTACTCCCCGATGAACAGGCCGGCATAGTGCTCGGCTGCGGTGCAATCGAAGAACTGGCGGTTGACGGACTCAATGCGTGGCGTCAGCGGGGAGGACGACAGCGTGTAGTGGCTGCGGATGCTCGCCTGGAGCGCTGCCATCATCAGGGCCGCCGGAACACCGTGACCCGAGACATCCCCCAGGATCAGGGCCATGCGCCCGGGCTCCGGCTCCAGGAAGTCGTAGAAGTCTCCCCCCACGACCCGACCCGGCAGACATTGACCGGCAAACTCCAGGGTTTTGAGCCGGGGGGAGGCCTGTGGCCGGAGCTGGGCCTGGACCCGCTCTGCGATCTGCATCTGATGGGGCTCGGCCGGGGGGCCGACCCAGGGTCTGCGGGGGCTTGTCGGGCTGCTCAGTGAGTTCATGGCGACCTCTTCCTAGAGTGATATAGATATATATATCACTAGATCACTACGAATTCAAGTCTGGCGTGGCGTATTCGATCCGTCAGGGCAACCGGTACGGGTATGTACTTACGTGTCCGGTACGGCTCTACCCACCGAACTGCCGTACGATCCCCTGTACATGTCTCTACAAGTGGAGTGCGGTAATGGATCAAACTAATAATGAGGTCCGAACCGGTTGGGGGGCTCGACTTGCGCAGTTGAGCATGGCGCTGATTCTGTTCGAAGGCGTTTCCGGATTGGCGATCACGCTCTCTCCGTTCCATCCGGCCATTCAGTGGAGCGTTCTGCTTCATACACTGCTCGGCGTGGCGACCCTCCTCCCCATCGCCTGGTACAGCGCGGTCCACTGGGATGACTACCGCAAGTACTCGCTCTCCCACGTCGTCTTCCTGGGCTACCTCGCGCTGATCGCCTTGCTGGTCTGTTCCGTCTCCGGAGTTGTGGTCACCTGGCAGGGGTTGCTGGGGACACGCATGTCGGGTCTCTGGCGAAACGTCCACATGATCTCCGGAATTGCGACGCTCGCCGCGACACTCCCCCATGTCGTGATTCCGCTCCTGCGCGTCTGGCGCAAGGAACAGGCCCCGGCGGCCCGCCGACTCATCGGCATCAGCCTCGGCATCACGGTGGTGGGCTGCGCTGCAGCGATCGGGATGGCGACGATCTACTCCGGCACGGACTACGTCAACGAGTTCCCCGAGGACTATGACTTTCTCTACGGTGAAGATCGTCCCTTCGCTCCCAGCCTCGCCCGCACCGAGAGTGGCGGTGCCATGGATGCGCGCATCCTGGCCGGATCCGACTCCTGCGGCACAAGTGGATGTCATACCCAGATCCTGGCGGAGTGGAAAGCCAGCTCCCATCGTTGGGCGGCGATGGATGCGGGCTTCCAGAAGATCCAGAGCATCATGGCCAAGCAGAACGGGGCGGAGTCGACACGCTATTGCGGTGGTTGTCACGATCCGATTTCGCTGTTCTCGGGCACCAAGAATATCTTCGTCGAGGATCTGACCGGGCTGGCCGGCTACCAGGAGGGCATCTCCTGCCTCTCGTGCCACGCGATCCGCGAGACCGACGTGCAGGGCAACGCAAACTACGTCATGTCGCAACCGGCCGAGTATCTCTGGCAGTGGGAGGCCGAGGGTCTCAAGGGCGTCGCCAGTGACTTCCTGATTCGCACCTATCCCGATCAGCACAGCAAACTCAGCAAGCGCATGTACAAGGCGCCGGAATACTGTGCGGCGTGCCACAAGCAGTTCATCGACGAGGAAGTGAATCAGGTCGGTTGGGTTCAACTACAGAATCAGTACGACAACTGGGCCGCGAGCCACTGGAATCATGAGGGGGATCCCGAGCGCACCGTCGAGTGTCGGGAGTGCCACATGCCTCTGCAGGATTCCACGGACCCCGCCGCGGGAGACACGGCCGACTACAACCGAGACGCGAACGATGGGAAGCATCGAAGTCACCGGTTCATCGCATCGAACAACGTGATGCCGCAGCTGTTGCAGGTCGAGGGCTGGGAAGAGCAGGTTCGATTGACCGAGCTGTGGCTGCAGGGCCGCTACGAGATCCCCGAGATCCGAGAGAAGTGGGGCACCGGGCCGATCATCGGCATCGAACTGGAGGTTCCGGAATCGATCAGGTCCGACGAATCGATCCCGCTTCGCGTGGTGCTCAGCTCCAACAAGGTCGGACATGACTTCCCGACCGGTCCCCTGGATATCATCCAGAGTTGGGTCGAGATCGAAGTCACCGACGATAACGGGCGTGTCATCTACACGTCCGGAAAACGGGACGAGCGGAATTACCTGGAGCCCGGGACCTTCCTGTTCAAGGTCGAGCCGGTAGACCAATACGGCAACCTGATCGATCGGCACAATCTCTGGGAGATGGTCGGCGTTCGGTTCCGACGCGCGTTGTTCCCGGGCTACACGGACACCGTCGAATTCGATATCGGCTGCCCGTCAAACATCCCGCATGCCGTAGGGGAAGAGCCGTACGACCCGGATCGCTCGGTGAGTGGGCACAGCATCCCGTCCACTCCGCAGGCGACCGTCTACCACATCGAGGCCTCACTGAATTATCGGAAGTTCGATCAGTTCCTACTGGACTACATGTTTGGTGAGGAGGCCGGCCTAACCGCGCCGGCGGTGACGATCTCAAGCGCGACCGCGACGGTTCGTGTTGACGACAGTCCGGTCGATCCGTCCTCGCAAACCGGGGGCTAGGGCTTGTCGAACGACTCCTCAAGGCGACCACTGGGACGTCGTCGTAGGCGCCTCTATCGCACGATCATCATCGTCGTTGTGGTCGTCGTCGTGGTGACGCTTCTCTCGGTCTACGCGTTCCGGACGAGTAGTCCTGGGACCTACGCGACGGGAGAGGAACACCAGGAGATCACCCGCGGGCTCAGTCGAGAGGTGCCGAATGGAGCACCGGAATTCCGCTTCGTCGATGTCAGCGTCGCTGCCGGTCTCGATGGGTTTCGAATGTTCGACGGAGAGCGCTCGTCTCAGTTGCCGGAGGATATGGGCAGTGGCGCGGCGTGGGGAGACTACGACAACGACGGCGACGAGGATCTGTTCCTGGTCAGCGGCGGGGGGCCCCTGAGTGCCCCTGTGGACAAGCTGGCGCCGTCGGTGCTTTACCGGAACCTGGGCGACGGCACGTTCGTCCCTGTCGAGGGATTCCCCGAAGTCCGCATGGTCGGGATGGCCGCCTCGTGGGCGGATTACAACGGGGATGGACGACTCGATCTGGTGGTCTCGGGCTACAACGCGTTGAGGCTGTTTCGAAACGATGGGGATCAGTTTGTGGACGATCCCGCGATCCCGTCTCGAGACGGGTACTGGGCCGGCACGTCGTGGGCCGATTTCGATCGCGACGGAGACCTGGACCTCTACGTTTGCGGCTACGTCCAATACATCCCGGACACGAAGGGTCGTGATCGCTCCACCGCGCAGTACGGACGCCAGATTCCTTACACGCTGAACCCCGCCTCTTACAAAGCGGAGCAAAACCTACTATTCGTGAACAACGGCGCCGGCAGCTTCACGGAGTCCGCCGAGGCTCTGGGCGTATCGAATCCCGATGGGCGAAGTCTTGGCGCACTGTGGCATGACCTCAACGATGACGGTTGGCCCGATCTCTACGTCGCCAACGATATTTCGGACAACGCGCTCTACATCAACCATGAGGGTCGGCTGGAGGATGAGAGCCACGCGGCCTGGGTTGCCGACTATCGAGGTGCGATGGGTCTGGCGGTCGGCGACTGGAATCGGGACGGAGATGACGACCTGTTCGTCACGCACTGGGTGGCCCAGGAAAACGCGCTCTACGACTCGCGTCTGGCCGACGGAGCCGATCAGCTACTCCGATTCGTCGATCAGGCAGACCTCAAGGGACTCGGGCAGATCGCGTTGCGGAGCGTGGGCTGGGGCGCGGAGTTCGTCGATCTCGACGCGGACGGATGGCTCGATCTGGTCGTCGCCAACGGAAGCACGTTCGAACGAGAGGATCGGCGCACCCGCCTGGTGCCGGAACTCCCCTTCCTGATGTGGAACGATCGGGGGACCTACTTCCACGACATGGCTTCATTCATCGAGTCCCTGTCGATCCCGAAGGTCTCCCGAGGACTCGCGGTCTCCGACTACGACAACGATGGCGACCTGGACCTGCTGTTCGTCGATGTCGGCGAGGGCGTGCGACTTCTTCGAAATGACACCCCACAGAACAACTGGGTACAACTGCAATTGACGACCGATGGAGCGCGTGTGGTCGCTGACGTCGGAGACGTTGTCCAGCGGCGTGCCGTTTCGGGGGTCTCCTATCTCTCGCACAGCACGCGACGCCTACACATCGGCCTGGGAGATGCCGACCAGATCGATACCATGAGCGTCTACTGGCCCAGCGGTCACGTCGACGCCTTCTCCGATCTGAACGCAAACACGATCTGGGAGTTGCGTGAAGGGGATCCAAAACCACGTCGCCTGAGCGGGCCGAAGCGAACCGAACTGACTCGTGAACAGACCACCGAGTTCTGGAGAGTTCAACGGGCCGCGATGCGAGCGATGAAAGTCGATGCAGATCCGGTGGCGGCCGGACGGCTTTTTGAGCAGGCGCTTCAGCTCGATCCGTCCCACGAGGATTCGATCTACTACCTCGGCAACTGCCTGGCGGAGCAAGGCGACGACGACGGTGCGCTGGCTCGTTTTGCAGAGTTGATGCGGATCAACCCGAAGAGTCATCGGGCGTTCAAACGTTGGGGCACGCTCCAGGCGATCGTCGCCAAATCATCCGAGGAGATCGAACGAGCGGAGGAAGCGCTAGACCGAGCCGTCGCGATCAACCCCGAGGCGACCGGGGCCAGAATGGTGCTTGCCGAAATTCACATCGTGCGCGGAGACACCGACGCTGCCAGACAGGGACTGCGATGGATTCGAACGACGAATCCCACCGCCGGAGACGCGTTGTTTCTCCTGAGCTACCTGGCGTGGAAGGAGGGCGATAACGGGGGCGCCAGAGAGCTGCTTCAAGACGCTTCCGGCGTAGGCGAGGAGTGGCGGCCGGAGGGTGCCGCCGCCGAAGGTGACGTCAAGAAGACGATGCATCAAGAGACCACATTGCTCGGAGACGCGTATACGAACTGGGATAGAACCGATGATCCGGATGTCGTGTTCGTCGCGCTGGATCGCCGGATCCGTGGCTATCTAGCTAAATCCCAGTAGTCTTCCGCCCTGATAGACGATAAAGCTCATGACCCATGCGAGCGCGGTCATGTAGGCGAACAGGAATACGGGCAGCCTCCAGCTCTTCGTTTCGCGACGGACCACCGCAAGCGTGCTCATGCACTGGCAAGCCAGCGCGAAGAACACCATCAACGACAATCCCACCAGCGGCGTGTAGACGGGGCGACCGTCGTCGCGGGTCTCATCGTGGATCTTTGCACGCAGTGTGACCGACCCCTCGTCGGATTCCGAGCCCACGCCATACACCACACCCATCGTGGAGATGAACACTTCGCGAGCTGCGAAGGCTCCGATGATGCCTACGCCGATCTTCCAGTCGAAACCGAGTGGGGCAAGAACGGGCTCGATCGTCTGCCCCAGCCGGGCGCCGTAGCTACGACGGAAGATCGCTCCCTCCTCCTGGTCATTCAACTGGTCGAGCCGATCAGCAAGGGCGGTTCCACCCATCGTCTGATGAGCCTCCGACCGTAGCGCGTCGTAATCGGTATCCAGTTTCGGATGGGTGGGGAAACTGAGCAGCACCCATAACACGATGGTGCAGAGCAAGATCATCCCGCCGGCCTCACGCAGGAAGACCGAAGAACGGAGCCACATCATGCGCAGCACGTCTCGAACGTGGGGTCGCCGGTACGAGGGCATCTCGAGGATCAGCGGCACGTTTCCACCCGGCAGGAGCGTCCGGCCGAGCACCGCCGCGACGACCAGCGCCATGCCGGTGGAAAAGACGTACATCGCCAGCATCAGGAGACCCTGCTTGGGGAAGATGCCCAGGACGCGAGATGGCGGAAATAGCGCACCGATGATCAGTGTGTAAACCGGCAAGCGGGCACTACAAGTCATCAATGGAACCACGAGTATCGTCAGGAATCGGTCGCGCTGGCGCTCCATCGTTCTTGTTGCGAGGACGGCCGGTACCGCGCACGCAAAGCCGGACAGCATGGGGACAAACGCTCGGCCGTTCAGGCCCATCGCCCGCATCAATCGATCCATCAGGAACGCGACGCGAGCCATATAGCCGGTATCCTCCATCAGCCCGATGAAGAAGAACAGGAGAAGGATTTGTGGAAGGAAGACGACGACGCTGCCGACTCCGGCGATGACACCGCCGACCAAAAACTCGGTGAACAGTCCGTCGGGCATAACAGCGCGGGTCCCCTTGACGAGGAGACCGATGCCGGATTCGACAAACTCGATCGCAGGCACACTCCAACTGAACAACGCCTGAAACGTCACTCCCATTACGACCAGGAAGAGGGCGAACCCGATCCAGGGGTGCAGCATGACGCTGTCGATGCGTTCGGTGAACGTCTTTCTGGCCGTTTCGGCCTGTTGCAGGAAACTCTTCAGATGACGATCGATCCAGTCGAACCGATTCGCGATGATCGTGCGGTCAATTTCGCGACCCTGCTTCTCTGCCTCCGCGTATCGCGCGTTCACTTCATCCCGGAGCTCGCTGGACACGTAGCCGAGTTCATCGTCGTCGGCGATGGACAGGAGAGCCCAGATCGCCAGCGACTCGCGTCGCGCCGGTGACTTGCGCAACCACGCATCCGGTAGAACGCGAGCGACGCGATCGATATCTTCTCGAACACGGTGATCCGTCGGTGCCCAACGACAGGTCGCCCGCCCCGTCTCCGGCTGATCCAACACCTCGATCATGCGCTTACGTAAAGTGTCGATTCCCGCGCCGCTCAGACCCGAGACGGAAACGACCGGGATACCCAGCTCCTGCTCCATCCTCGCCACATCGATCTGAAGACCCTCGCCCTTCAGTAGATCGACCATGTTTAGGGCGACGATCGCCGGACCGCCTGTTTCGATGATCTGCAACACCAGGTACAGGTTGCGTGATAGCTGTGTGGCATCGACCACGATGACCGTCAGATCCGGTGGCTCCAATGGGGGAATGCCCGCGATGGCCAGGATCGCGATCTGCTCCTCGGCGCTGCGAGCGCTGAGGCTATGGGTGCCCGGCACGTCGCAGATGACTGCGGGGTGTGTTGCGTCGAGGCTTACCGGTGCAACGAACTTCTCGACGGTGATACCGGGATAGTTGCCGACCTTCTGGTTCTTGCCGGTCAGGCGATTGAATATCGACGTCTTGCCGGTGTTCGGGTTTCCGCACAGGGTGACCAGCGGAGGAGTCTCGGTCAACTGGACAAGCTTCATTCCGCAGAGCCCGCCTCAAATCGAAGCCGATCCGCTTCGGTCACTCGGAGACTGACGCTGCATCCACGAACTCGCAGCTCGACGAGGCCCCCTACTTCGACTCGACGCATCAGTCGAACCGGGGTGCCGGGGAGCAAGCCCATCTCCATCAGGCGGCGTCGAAACGTACGCTCCCCACCGATCTCGGCAAGGATCGCCGTCGCACCTACACGCATGTCCTTGAGATTCATCATGGCGTTCGGGGGTTATGCTAGCAAACCGGCGGAGCCGCGCGTCGCCCTCAAGCGATCAGTTGTCCGCCGTCGACGCGCAGGACCTGGCCGGTCACGTGTCGGCTCAGGGGTGACGTGAGGAACATGGCCACCGCGGCAACATCCTCTGGCTGGCCGGCCGCCCCCAGGACGGTCTCGTCGATCGCTCGTTGGCGGTCGACCTCCGGCAGCCCGGAGGTCATCTCCGTTTCGATCAAGCCGGGCGAAATGACGTTGACACGAATTCCGAACTTCCCGGTCTCTCTTGCCAACGATCGTCCGAGTCCGATGAGTCCGGCCTTGCTGGCCGCATAGTTGGTCTGCCCGAACTTGCCGCGTTCACCGTTGATCGACGCGATCAAGACGATCGCGCCACCCCCCGAGGAACGCATCCGCGGAACGGCCTGTCGTGCCAGGAAGAAGGCGGAGTCGAGATTGACGCTCAGCACGCTCCGCCAGTCTTCGTCGCTCATCTTCCAGGAGACGCCGTCTCGTGTTGTCCCGGCGGCGTGGACCAGCATGTCGAGTTGCTTGTGCGCCGCGTCGAATGCGGCAAACAGCCGAGTCACCTGAGCAGAGTCGGATAGATCGCACTCGATCGACTCCGCCCCCTCGGCCGCGGACCTGCCGGCAAGGTCGACCGACACGACGCGGGCGCCGGCGTGCATCAGCATTCGAGCGGTCGCGAGGCCGATCCCCCCTCCGCCCCCCGTCACCATCGCTACCTTGCCACGGAGCAGCTCGGGAGACAGGCTCGCAAGATCGATCGGCGGCTGCGTCACTACTGGTTTCTCCAGGCCGGTTTTCGTTTTTCCATGAAAGCGGAGAGCCCTTCGTGTGCGTCCTTCGTGGACATCAACCCGTCAAGGTAGAGTCTTTCAACGCTTCGCAACTCTTGTTTGAAACGCTTCCGGTACCCATCACGAAGGGCACGCTGTGCAAGGCGAAGACTTGATGCGGAATGCGGAACGAGGTATTCGCGAGCGTACGTCAATGCCGCCATGCCGGGCTCGTCATCGATCGCGTCGACCAGTCCGATGCGTAGCGCCTCCTCGGCACCGATACTACGACCACTGAGACACAGGTCCTCGGCTCGACTGCGCCCGATCCGCTCCGGGAGGGCGACCGACGCGACCGGCGCGAAGACGCCCAGGACGATCTCCGGTTGACCCAGCATGGCCCCGGGGTGAGCAAACACACGGTTGCAGAGACTGGCCAGTTCGAGGGCACCGCCGAGACACTGACCGCCCACGGCCGCCAGCGTCGGAACGCCCGCATCGAACAATCGCTCGAACAACTGGTGAAAGCCGGGAATCATTGCGTCGACCTTGCCGGGAAGATGTTCCTCGACGCTGGCACCGAACGAAAAATGCGGGCCTTCGCCCTCGATGAGGATCGCCTTCAGATTCTGCTCGGATGCCGCCTGCGAGAAGAGCGCGCTCAGCCTCTCGACCTTATCCATGTCGAGGATGTTGGCCTTGGGCGTGGCCAGCCAGAGGCGCCAGATCTGTCCACCCTCGAGGCGCTCCAGCCTGACCGTTTCGTTCCGGCTCAACCGACCGTCTCCTTACCGTGAGCCTTCCTGAGGATCTCGTCCACCAGTTCCTCGCCCCAGACGGCTCCCTCGGCCAGGCGCTGGCGTAGCAACAGGAAGTCGGGCTCTCGGCACTCCCGCGATCCCTCGTGGAAGGCCCGGAATCCGGCTCGACCCTCGGTCATCATGTTCAACCCGAGCCAGGCTCGATTGGTTTCCCGGTTCCGATCCCAGTGTTCGAGCTTGTGCTTTCGCATGCTCTCGACCGTCTTCGAGAGACAGCCCGGCATCGTCATCGCCAGCTGATAGACCAACGCATCCACCTCGCGATCGAGCAGCGATAGATCCACTTCGCCCGCCGCGATCGCCTCCTTCGCCTGGCGTGCCGCGTCTCCGACTTGCGGCTCGCCGTAGACTATCTCGCCGTGACTGTCGATCCATTGATCGGTGATCGCCCGTGGGTTGGGAACGAACTCGCCGTTGACCTTGAGTGCGGGAATGATCCGTCCGATCAGACCCAACCGCTTGGCCTTGTGGGCGGTCCACGGCTGACAGAGCGTGCAACTCTCCATCGCGGCCTCGATACCCACGAACAGCGGAAGGAAGTCGGTGCTGCCGCCATCGGGCGCCGATCCGTGCTTGGGGCCGGCCTGACCGAACAGGGCGAGATCTTGCGCGACCGTGAAGTCACAGGCCATCCCGATCTCCTGCCCCCCACCGATGCGCATCCCATTGGCACGACAGACCACCGGTTTATCGCAGTGAAGGATCGCGCTGACCATGTCGTTGAACAGACGCATGTACTGTCGGTACTCTTCCGGGCGACCCGCGTAGTACGTTGCGTACTCTGCGGTGTTGCCACCGGAGCAGAATGCCTTGTGACCGGCGCCGGTGAACACGACGGCGACGCACGCACGATCGTCGGAGGCCCGTCGCATCCCTGCGATGACTCCCTTGATCATCTCAGTCGTATAGGAGTTGTACTGCTTTGGATTGTTCAACGTGACCCGAGCGGCGTGGAGACCCTCTACGATCTCTCCGTTTGGGCGTTGCAGCGGTTGGTTCTCATACAGTACGCCCTCGTACTCACGGTCTGGTAGCAGGGCATGATCCTTGAATTCCATGATGGCTTACTCCGGCACGAGGATGACTCGACGGGAGACCCGTCTCTCGTGTAAGTCCTCGAAGGTTTGATTGATGGTGGACATCGGGCGATGTTCGATGAACGACTTCAGCTTGACGCGACCCGAGAGGACGAGATCTACGATTGCAGGATAGTGTTCCGGAGGGCAGCCCCAGTTGCCCTGTACCGTGGCGTCGAAGGCCATCAGGTTTGACAGACGCAACTCCAGTTTCTTGGGTGTAAACCCGACGACGGAGAGATAGGCCCCGTGTCCCACCAGGCCGAACGCCGTCGCCTGGCCCGCCGGCGACCCCGAGGTCTCGAAGATCTTGTGGCGCCACGATGGGATCTCGCGTTCTGCAGCCAGCTTTCGAATCGCCTTCCGCAGCTCGCGAAAGTCCAGTTGATCCGAGCGTAGTGTAAGGTCCGCGCCGTGCTCCGCCATCAGCGCCAGGCGATCGTCATCCATATCGACGGCGACGACGACGGCTCCCATCGCCGCTGCGATCTGCACGCCGAAACCACCTACGCCGCCGACCCCGATGAACACCGCGAGGTCGCCGCTGACGAGTCCCGATCGAACGATCGCCTGGTACGGGGTCGATACCGCGTCGGCGATCACGGAAAGATCACGCAACTCCAGCGCGTCGGGGTTGACGGTCGTGTCGCTCAGATCGGGAACCGGACATAACCCTCGGGCCGGAACACACACGTGGGATGCGAATCCGCCGTGGACGTCACTACCGGGGAAAACCTGCTCCGGGCAAATCTGTGCACGGCCTGAGCGGCACGTGGCGCAGCTTCCGCACGGGATAACGGCGGGTACGACAACCGCGCGACCGAGCCAGTCGGTCGTCTCGTCGCCCGTCTCGACGACGGTCCCGCTGACTTCGTGGCCGAGGGTTAACGGGAACCCGTGTTTCGTCGGAACGCCCTCGTAGAAGTAGCCGAGGTCGGTGTGACAGACGCCGCAGCCTGCGACCTCTACCACGACCTCACCGCTCTTGGCGATGACCTCTCGTTCCACGGGGACCATCGGCGCTGCAAGTTTATTTACGGTCCAGGCACGGGTCTGCATGGCATAACTCTCGCGTTAATCGAAGCCAACGGCGTCCGTTGGCATCGTATCCCTAACTTCTATGCAAGTGCCCAAATTCTGTCTATCAGGGAACTCCCTTATCCAGGGGCCTGGCCCCGATCCAAGTCGACCGAGACAGTCGTCAAACACCCCTATTTATTGTAGCTTCGAGGACTACCCTACTCGCTCACCGACGAGGGAATGGACGAATAGATGGGGGCGCCGTGAAGAGGATCATCGAACCCTTCCGAATCAAGGTGGTCGAGCAGCTCCGCATGACCACGCGCGAGGAGCGCGAGGCGGTCTTACGTCGCGCACACTGGAACCTCTTCCGCATCCCGGCCGACGAGATCCTCGTGGACCTTCTGACGGACTCAGGGACCGGCGCCATGTCGTCGGAGCAGTGGGCCGCGATGATGCGGGGAGACGAGTCCTACGCGGGTGCGCGTTCCTGGTACCGTTTTCGTGACCGCGTCCGGGAGATCACGGGGTTCCGCCAGATCATCCCGACGCATCAGGGTCGGGCCGCCGAGCGGATTCTGTTCTCGTGTCTGGGAGTCGCCGACAGGGTGGTCGTCAGCAACACCCTCTTCGACACCACACGCGCCAATGCCGAGTTTCAGGGGGCGCGTCCGATCGACATCCCGATCCCCGAGGCCCTGATCCCCGCCGAGGAGCATCCGTTCAAGGGCAACATCGACCTCGACGCACTTCAGCGAATCCTGGAAGACCCATCGAGCGACGTCGCCTGTGTGATCCATACCGTCACGAATAACTCGGGCGGCGGTCAGCCCGCATCCCTGGCCAATATCAGGGCGGCATCCACGCTGTGTCGAACGCATGAGGTTCCGTTCTATCTCGACGCCTGTCGCTTCGCGGAGAACGCGTACTTCATCAAGTTGCGCGAGTCCGGCCAATCGGATCGAACCCCCGAGGCGATCGCCAGGGAGATGTTCTCCCTGGCGGACGGGGCAACGTTCAGCGCCAAGAAGGACGGGTTGGCCAATATCGGCGGTTTTCTTGCCAACAACGATGACGCCCTTGCAACGAAGGAAGAGAATCTCCTGATCCTCACCGAGGGGTTCCCCACCTACGGTGGCATGGCCGGGCGGGACCTCGAGGCGATCTGCGTCGGCCTGAGCGAGGTGCTGGACGAGGAGTACCTTCGCTATCGTCTGGGCTCGACCCGCTACCTGGGCAACGCGTTAACCGAGCTCGGGATCCCGATCGTGCGGCCACCCGGTGGACATGCCGTCTACATCGACGCGGGCGCGATGTTGCCCCACATCCCCCCCGGAGAGCTCCCGGGGCAAGCCCTGGCCTGTGCGTTCTACCTTGCGGGTGGGGTGCGCGGTGCCGAGATCGGGACGCTGATGTTCGGAGATCATGCGGCCCTGGAGCTGCTGCGTCTTGCCATCCCGCGACGGGTCTACACCCAGTCCCAGATCGACTACGTGATCGATGTCGCGGCGGAAGTTGCGAAGGACAAGGCCGCGCTACGAGGGCTTCGTATCGTCGAGCAGGCAGAACACCTGAGACACTTCAGCGCTAAGCTGGAACCGCTGGCCTAACCTTGAGACGGCCGCGTGTAGAGCAGTAGATGGGACCGGCAGACAGCCGCCGGACAGTCTCCACACCGCTCATCAAACGAATCCGGCCGGACCGATTCCAGGCGCACCTCGTTTCCGAGGGATTCGTAGAGTTCCGTGACCTCGGCCTGCCGATCGGGTCCGACCATGAATCGTCGGACCCATCCCTGCGCGATCAACTCCGGGTGAGAGGGGCATTCCGGTAGAACGGTCACCTTGCTAACCCGCCACTCGCTCGGCCTGGAGTCGCTCCAGACGAACCTGACCGAGGATCGCCGCACCGACAGCGGCCGTGTACTGCACCAGCTCGGGATCGGCCACGTTGACCTTCTCTCCCAGCTGTTTGGCGATGGCGTCCACCATCCTCGGCCATCGCAGCAGACCGCCGATCAACGTGAACTCCGGCTCCGCCTTGACGCGCTTGAGTAGTTGGACGGATCGCTCCGACAACGAGTTGGCGCTGCCCTGCATGATGTCGCCGGGAGACGTCCCCATCGAGAGGTGGTTGATCACCTCCGACTCCGCGAAGACGGCGCAAACGCCGGAGATGGTGACCTCTTCCCGAGAGGTGTCCATCAGACCGCCGATCTGCTCGGTTTCGTAACCCATGTAACGGGCCGTCTTCTCCAGGAACGCACCCGTACCGGCGGCACACTTGTCATTGAGACGGAAATTCTTGACCCGCGCCGACTCGTCGATGCGCGTGGCCTTCATGGTCTGACCACCGATGTCGAGGACCGTTCGTGTCCCGGGGAACAGGAAGTGGGCCCCTCGTGCCGCGGAGGTAAGATCCGTCACCGCGAGATCCTTGACGTAGCACTGATGACGCCCGTAACCGGTGGCGATGGTGTACTCGACGTCGTCTCGCTTCAAGCCGGCCTCGGCGAGCGCGGCGTCGAAGAGCGCCTCGGAAACTTCGGTCAACTTGAACCCGGTCGCGTTCATCGCCTTCCCGATCAGCTCTTTCCCGTTAAACACGACGGCCTTGGTGTAGGTCGAGCCCACATCGATCCCGGCGGTAATACTCATGGTCTTGCCTCCGCCGACTTCGTAGATTTGGTGGGCGTTCGACTGGTGAGGATGTGGTCGAGGGCGAAGAGTGCGGCACCCATGGCGCCCATGTAATGGGATTCCTCGCTGACGTTCAGTTTCTTGTCCAGACGCTCTTCGAGAGCCTTGACCATCGCAACGTTGCGCGTGACGCCACCCGTGAAGGTGATCTCGTCTTCGACTCCCACGCGACGCATCAATCCCGCGGAACGACTTGCGATCGACTGATGGACGCCCCAGAGGATGTCCTCGACCTTCTTGCCCTTGCCGAGCCAGGCAAGCACCTCCGATTCTGCGAACACCGTACAGGTGGTGCTGATACGCACCGGCTTGTCCGATTTGAGCGCCGTCGGCCCCAGATTGTCCAGACCCAGATCCAGCGCCGCAGCCGCCGCGCCCAGGAAACGACCGGTACCGGCGGCACACTTGTCGTTCATACAGAAATCGTCGATCTCGCCCTCCGCGTTCACTCGGATGGCCTTGGTGTCCTGGCCACCCATGTCGACGACGCTTCGAGTGTTGGGAAAGAACTTCACGGCGCCTCGGGCGTGGCAACTGATCTCGGTGACCTGCGCATTGCCGAACGTGATCCGATAGCGGCCGTAGCCGGTGCCGATCACGTACTCCACCTCCCGCTCGCTAATCTTGGCGCCGGCAAGGGCCTCCGCGAAGGCCTTCTCGGCCGCCCGCACGACGTTGGCACCGGTGTCTCGCAGTGAGCGGCCGGCGATGATTCCATGCTCGTCGATGATGATGGCCTTGGTTTGTGTCGAGCCGACGTCGACTCCAGCTGCATATGCCATAGCGGTTCCTTTACGACGCGCTCCGCGCGTGAGCCTTTCGTGCGGCCAGTCCTTCGAAAAAGGCATCGGACCGGTTCTTGAGTTGTGCCTCGGAGACGACGCGTCGGTCCATCATGTCCGACTCGATGAACAGCGTCGGGATGTCACGCTGCGCCATCAGGTGGCGACGACTATCGGCCATGCCCGCTGACGTCGTACGACAGCTCTTGATCGGGTGGTAGACGACGCCCTCGATTCCGAAGTCGTCGATGATCTCGTTGAGAACCAGGTCCTGGTAGAACATGCTGTCCATCGCGTCACGCACGCTGATCAGCACGCCCTCGGCCAGACTGTCGAGAGGATCATCCAGGTCGTACTCGAAACCACGATTGGTGCCGCCGGAGGCGAACCACAGATATGTCGAGTTGACGAACGTCCCGCCCCACTCGGTAAACAGCTCGTTGAAGCGACGGAAGATCGGGTAACACGGCACACCGACGAACGCGAGTCTATGCGTCTCTTCGGTCAGCGTGCCGATGCCGTTGGCCGCCTTGAACTCCATCTCCTCGACCAGGTCGTCAAAGTACTTGGCCCCCTCCGGGGTGCCACGCATGCCGTTGGCAACACCCAGATAGATCGTTCCATCGGTGAGCGCGTTGAACACCGACGGCCGACTCTGGTTCAACTCGAGGACACGCTTCCAGCCGCGGCTCATCGTATTGGCGTGTCCCATCACCTCTCGCAGCTTGTCGATGTCGAACTTCTTTCCGGTGACCTGCTCGCACAGCTGGATCAGTTCCTTTAGCTGAGCCTTGACGTAGCGATGATCGTTGTTGAAGTCGGTTTCGCCGATCGACGTGATCAGGCCGCCCTGGCGGGTCCCGGGGACGTCGAGCGTGAAGAGCGGGATCTTGTGTAGCCGTTCCCAGATCTCCGCCCATTTGATGTAGGTGTTGCAGGCGTTCGTGTAGACCGTGAGAGCCGGCTTGGGTACCCGGCCCATCGGATGGAGACCGTCCTGAATCTGCGTGGCGTAATCGGCCTTCACATACCCACAGATGTCCGGCGAGTAACCCGCATCCTCCGCGACGCTCAGGTATTCATGGGACACCCGTCGGACGGCGGTCTGCAGGGAATTGATCTCCGGAAACACGACCGGAAGATCGAATGCCTTGAGCACCTCGTTGAGGCTGCCCATGACAAAGACGTAGGCCGCCTTCCCGTCGTTCTCCGCCACTTCCGTCAGGCTGTCGAACCACTCTCGGAACAGCGTCGCCCCGTCTCGGTTTCCCCGTCCTACGATGCTGTCGGCATCGATCGTCTCGCTCATTTCGATTCTCCTAGCCGAAGAGCAGATTCTCCATGAAGGTGTCCAGTTGCAGTTCCAGCTGCGAAAAGCTGGTCATGTTCTCCTCGAACTCGCTGACGAAGTACGGGAGTCCTTTTTTCTCGAGGGCCGCGACGTAGGCCACCTGCTCCTCGAGGCCCGGCTCACACATCTTGGCGGCGGCGATGATGGCCGCATCGGCCCTGGCACCGTCGATCCGCTTCTCCAACATCTCTTCCTTGGGTTTGCGAAGATCGTGCTGGACCGGGCTGTAGGACGACCGTTCGATATAGGCGAATGCCAGATTGTGGAGCGGGTCGCCGGCGACATCGACGTCCTCGATCAGCCATCGCAGACCAATCAGCAGGTCGTCGTCGACGAGATAGCAAGATCGACCGAGCATCCGGATCAGATCGAATGGCGGTTGTTCGCAAAAGCCACCTTCGAAGACGACGCGGATTCGGTCCTCCGCCTTGATCTTGCGCTTCCTGATGAGCGGCAGCACGTGCTGGAGGAGCTCGTTGTGCTCTTCGCGGGGCATCATCCCGGCGCTGGACACCAGTGCGTAAGCGTCTTCGGCAGCGACGAGCCAGGGGGTCTCGCGCTTGATGTCGTACAGCTCACGAAGAAGACGACGGTTGTTGTTGAAGACCGCGATGGAGTTTTGCAACGCGTCGTCGGTGATCGTGTTGCCAGAGACCTCCTCGACCAGCCGCTTGAGCCGGCCGTACTCATCGGTCAGATACTCGACGCTGTGACCGGAATTGGGGTTCTGTGGGAGATAGAGGATCTGGCACGGGTAGTCGAAGTTTCGACCGAACACCGGCGCGAGGTTACGAGCCGCGTCGCAGATCGGGTGGGTGACGAACATGTCCAGTTCGACCCTGCCCGTCAGGCAGAGTTCGAGGTTGGTCTTCAGAATGGAGCACAGGTAGGAGCCGAAGCGAGAGTCGGCGTTGGTGGGCTCCAACTGTGCGCCACGCATCTTGAACGGCAGCATGCCCGCCGCGTGAACGATCTCCTCGGGGAAGTAGACCTGGAAGTGGCCGGCGATCTTGCCACCCTGTTCGCGCCAGCGTTTTGCGGTGAGCATGTCGGGGTCTTCTACAAGATCCCGCACCTCCAACAGAATGTCGTCGAGGGGCTTTCCCTTCCAGCAATCGAATACGGGTTTGCTCATGGATTCGCTCCTAATCCTTCCGGGGCTTGCACTCCGGCGAAGAAGAGGTCGATGACCTGATCAAGCTTGGCCTTCACATCGCCCAGCGCCGCGTTGGCGTAGTCCGAAAGTGCGACCTCGACCAATGCCACGAATTGCCACGCCAGGAGTTGCGGGTCGGCGTTCCGCAACTCATTTCGGGTAATGCCATCGGTGACGATCTGGGTCACCAACTCCGGGAGTGCCTCTTGATAGGCGTGGACCAGTTCGGTGCGGGCCTCTTCGCCGAAGATGTTGGCGTCTCGTCGGACGAGTCGTACAACTTCCTGCTGCTCTCGTGGTGCCGTCAGGAACGCCGCGGTCAGGACGCGCAGGCGTTCGCGGCAACTGCCATCCGTGTCGACGCCCTTTCGGTGCAACGCACGAACTTCGAGGAGGTCGGCGTGCATCATCGCCAGGTAGAGCGCTTCCTTGCTGCTGAAGTGGTGGTAGAGCGCGCCCTTGGTGACCTCGGCGGCGGCGGCGATGTGGTCCATCGTGACCTCGGCGTAGCTGCGCTCGAGGAACAGGGTGCGAGCCCCCTTGAGGATCTTTGCGATGGTGACGGCGGATCGTTCAGTCATAATTTACATACCGACCAGTCAGTATGTATAGAGAATACCCCGGATGGGCCCCATCGATCAACCGATTCATGAGACCCAGAACGTCCACAACGAGGCTTCCAGACGCCGATTTCCCTCCTTTTGGGCGTTTTTTGCGTGGGTTTCGTGGAACAGCGCTGTGGTTTAATGGCCCCATGCGATACCAACCGGCTCCCAGGCTTGCAAAATCGTTCGCCCTCGTACTCCTGGCGGTCTTCTGCATGAACTGTGCAGCCGTCATGGAGGAGTTGGAGAGCGCCGTCCGGGGAATGGACGACCAGAGCACCCCTGCCGACGGACTCCGCGAGGCGCTGAAGGTGGGTACCGGCCGTGCGGTCGAACGTCGTGGTCAGGCCGGTGGCTATCTGGGAGATGCGTTGGCCGAGATCGCGATCCCCCGCAAGCTCGCCAGCGCGGCCCGGGCACTGGAACTCACCGGGCGCGGCAACCTCGTCGAGGAATTCAAGGTCAGCCTCAACCGCGCTGCCGAGGCGGCTGCACCGGTTGCCCGCGACGTCTTCGTGGACTCGATCCGACAGATGACCTTCGACGACGCCATGACGATTCTCAAGGGAAACGATTCGGAGGCGACCGATTTCTTCCGTCGCACGGCAGGCGTCGAGTTGGCACGAAGGTTCTCGCCGATCGTCGACGACAGCCTCGCGCAGGTCGGTGCGACCCAGCGGTTTGACGGACTGATGGATCGCATCGAAGCGTTACCACTGGTCGATAAACCCGTCTTCGACTTGACGGAATACGTGACCGACGAGGCGCTCGACGGTCTCTTCGACACGATTGCGGACGAAGAGCGGAAGATCCGCACCGATCCCGTGGCGCGAACGACGGACCTGCTTCGTCGCTGGTTCGGCGGAGATCGTAATTGATGTTGGGTGCCTAGTCCCTGGCTTCGACGCGATCTCGGAGGCGGCGTTCCAGTTCACGTAACTCGTTCTGGTGTGGCCAGCCCTCGTTAACTCGCGAGGCGGCCTGCTCAACATCCGCGATCGCCCCCGCGAGGTCGGCGGCTGCCTCACGGATGAGGGCCCGGAAGTACCACGGCGTGGGGTCTTCGGGGCGGATCTCGATCGCCTTATCCAGATCGCTTCGCGCCCCCACGTCGTCGCCCAGTTGGCGTCGCACGATCCCCCGCGCGACATACGGGTCGGCGTAGTTTCGACTACGCCGAATAGACTCGGAGAAGTCGGCTTCCGCGCCGGCGTCATCTTGCAGTTGCAGACGCATCGTTCCGCGGTTGAGATACAGCCTAGCGTCGCCGGGGCTGAGCTTCAACGCGATATCGATCTTCTCCAGGGCCGCCCCCGGCTCACCCAGCTCGAACAGCAGATAGCCGGCATTGGCCTGCATCTCACTGTTGTAGGGGTTCAATCGCAACGAATCGCGGGCGTGTTCGAGGGCCCGCTCACGATCACCAAGCTGCAGGAGGGTCTTGCTCATACTGTCGTGGATGCGCCAATCGTTGACGCGCCAGGTCTCGGCGTCGCCCTCCAGCGCCATTTCGAATTGCTCGACGGCCTCCTGGAGTTGCCCCGATCGCTGCAGCTCGTTGCCGCGAGCAAAGTAGCGGTAGTGGTCGACCGCGGGGACGGAGATGCTGACGAAGTTGTCGTAGGACGTGTTGACGAACTCGGGAAGATTGACGGCCCGATTTGCCGCGGTGCTGTTCTCGATCAAGATCGGCGGGCTGTCGTTGCCATCTTCATCGATGTGAGTCAGGTACATCTGCGTGTATGGCGATCGTGCCTTCGACGAGAACACCATCCAACGACTGTTCGGGGAAAAACTGTGCCACGAATTCATGCGAGACGTGTTGCAACGCATCTCGCGTGCCTGGCCACCCTCGAACGGAGCGATCCACAACCGACTGTCGGGACGCATCAGTTGGCCGTTCTTCGCCTTGACCCAGACGATCCACTTCCCATCCGGGGAGACCTTCGGAAAACTGTTACTCATCCCGTTCGCGCCGGCGCCGGCGATCGGTTTGGCGGTTCCGCCACGCCCGTCGTTGAACGGAATCCGATAGAGATCGTACTTGAGCTGCGTCTCGTTGGGATCGCCGGAGAAGGTCGCAAGCGGTTTGCTGTTGTCGTAGGGATCCATGGCGGGGGCTCGCGAGAATACGATGGTCTTTCCGTCGGGAGCCCAGACCGCATTGCAATGCACGTAGTCCTCGTCGTCGGCTCCCGGCAGCGCGCGCACCTCGCCGGTCTGTGTGTCGTAGACCGCCAGGATTCCACGAGTCGGGAAGAACACCTGTGAGAATCTAAAATCCGTGAAGTTTCTGACGAAGATCGCCTCGTTGAGGGTCGAGATGGAGTAGCGACCGTCCGGGCTGATCCGAGAGAGAAACCCCAGGCTGTTCAAACCCTCGGGCTTCCCGGGAAACGCGTTCCACGTCATCACCTGCGCGTCGTCGATGACGACCTCGGGTTCGACCTTCGCGATCGCGTAGGCCCCCTTGTCGCCCTCGGGTCCATCGACGTCCATCCCCATCGTCTGTCCGTCGGCGGAGAAGCTGTGACAGTTGGCGCAGGTCGGCATATCACGCAGCACGATGCGGCTGCTGTCCAGCGCGACGCTCCGCAGCCGCCAATCGATGAGGGGTATCGCTCCCTTGGCGAGCGGTTTGATGACGCCCTTCTCACCCTTGGAAGGCATCAGCGGGACATCACGGTAGAAGATCGGCGCACCGACGGGATCCGTCGAGGTCGTCAGGCCGACAGCCCCTCGGGAAACCGCATGTTCGGACGCTCCATCCCGGAAACCGGTGAGCGTGATCCGAGCCGGCGCTCCCGACGATCGATCCTGGATCGACTTCCAGTCACCTCTGTTTGGACGCCACGAGTGCGCGGACGCCTGATAGGCCGTCGGTTCGTAGACCTCGTTCGTTGGTCCGAGACAACGTGGATCGATTTCGCCACGTGGCGGTGGGTCGCCCGCAACGACCAACACGAAGGGTGCTCCTTCCGCAAACGAGACTTCCAGTTCCCAACGATCCGCATCGGTGGGGTCGTGCCAGAGGAAGGTTGGCGCAACGATGTCCGGCGGGAAGATGGACCCGTCGACCGGATAGTCGACCGTCACCTCGGGGAGGCGCTCCGCGTGGAGAGCGGTGACGGCCAACCCCATCGCGATGAGCAGGATGATGAGCGTTCGATTCATGACGTTGCTCCGCCGTCCGCCTGATCGGCGGCGGCCATGATCCGCACGAGGACTGTTGGAGGGATTCCCTGATCTGCGTCGCTTAGCAGCCGCGAGCGATCGGCCGACTCCTCGATGACCTCGATGAGCAGGCCGTGTGTACCGGCGGCCAGGGCGGCGCGACTCATCCCTTCGACCAGACGCCAGTCTCCGGTTGCATGCGATGGGTCGACAATCAGAGGCAGCGGCGTGGCCCGGCGTGCCGGCTCGAGCACGTTCAGATCAAGGACGCTCTGCGCGTGACTCCAGTTACACGCGGTCCGGATGCCTCGTTCGCAGAGCACGATGTTGAGATTTCCCTGGCAAGCGATGTACTCGGCGGCGCACAGCCACTCCTCGAGTGTTGCGCTCCACCCGCGCTTGAGAAGCACCGGAATCCCCGCTTTTCCGACCTCGACCAGCAGGGGGAAATTCTGCATCGAGCGCGAACCGATCTGCAGCATGTCGGCGCACTGGGCGACCTCTTCAACCCGTCGCGGATCGAGTACCTCCGTCACGATTCCCAGGCCGGTCTCCTGGCGCACTTCTTTGAGGATCTCGAGAGCTTCGGTTCCAAGCCCCTGAAACGAATGGGGGTTGGTCCGCGGCTTGAACGCCCCACCGCGTAGAAGCTGACCGCCGGCCGCGCGGACGGCGCGGGCGACGTTGAGGGCCTGCCGGCGTGACTCGATCGCGCAGGGTCCGGCGATAACGACGGGAGCCCCCGAACCGATCGTCGCCGCACCGACCTGAACGGGACGCGTTGTCGCGGGGTCCGCGTACTCGGGCTGGTTGCGACGAAGTACGCTAAGCTCAGGGAACTCGATCACTTCGGTCCGGGAATCATCGCGATGGCCTCGATCTCCACGAGAAGATCCGAGCGACAGAGTCGCGCCTGGATTCCCGTGCTTGCAGGCAACGGATTCAATCCCACCATCTTGAAGAATGTCCCGCGGATACAGTTGAACTCGTCGTAATCGCGTTCGATGTCCCGCAGGTAACAGGTCGTCCGAAAGATGTCATGCCAGCTGGCGTGTTCCGCTGCCAGCAGGTGCGTCAGGTTGCGATACGTGCGCCAACACTGCGCCGCGAAATCGCCCGGGTGCACCGAGAGACCGTTCTCATCGACGCTTGCCGTACCCGACAGGTACAGCATGCTTGCACCCGGAAGCTCGACTCGCATCCCCCGGGTGAACGTGGCAGGGGCGGCGTAGTCGTACGCCTCGTTAAGGACATCCGGAGCCGAGATGGCCCGTTTCTTCAGGGACCCGCGACCCGCAACCGGATGCAATCCTGCGGTCGTTTCCGGAGCATCCAGGCTAAGGGCCTCATACTCCTCCCGAGCTTCGGCACTCATGCGTCGCATGTGGGCTTCCGACATTGATTCTTCTCCCGATCGACCTATCGACTAGGTCTCGAACTTGCCCGTCTTCCGCCGCTGCGCATCCATGACCTTGATCTCCAGATCCCCTTCGATCACGATCGCGGGATCGGACTCGAACTGGAGCTTTCGGTCTCTGCCACGGTAGCGAACCGCGTTAAGAATGACCTTCATGGTCTCGACCCGCGCAAGATGCTTGTCGTCGGAGCGAATGACGTACCACGGTGTCTTTTTCGTGTGCGTCTTCTTGAGCAGGCGGTATTTCTTTACCGTGAACTCATCCCATAGCGCCTGTGCCTGGAGGTCCACCTCGCTCAGCTTCCACTGGCGCAGAGGGTCGTTCTTGCGTCGTTCGAAGCGACGCTCTTGCTCTTCTTTCGAAACGGAGAAATAGAGTTTGACGAGATACGTCTTTCGGTCACTCAGGATACTCTTCTCGTAGTCGACGACCTGATTCATGAACTCGCGATACTGGCGAGACGTGCAGAACCCCATGACCGGTTCGACCATCGCGCGGTTGTACCAGCTGCGATCGAAGAGCACGATCTCTCCGGCATGGGGGAAGCACTCGATGTAGCGCTTCATGTGCAACTCGGTTCGCTGGTACTCGTTAGGCTTACCGAGCGCGACCACGCGATAATGCTTCTCGTTCATGAATCGGGAGACACGCCGGATCGTGCCGCCCTTTCCCGACGCGTCTCGACCATCGAAGAGGATGATCATCTTCCGCCCTGTTCGTTCGAGATGCTGCTGAAGTTTGATCAGCTCGGCCTGATAGGGCACAAGATCGTCAGCTTCGAAGTGTTTGGTCAGGGCGGCGTCGATGAGCTTGCTCACATCCTTGCTGCGCATCTCCTCCTGGATCACGCGAACCCGTTTCTTGAGCTTCATCCGGCGCGTTCCTGCGCCCACTCGCTGAACGAGCGCACGAATGCGGGCCTTGGAGCCCTGGGTGGTCTTCCCTGGATCTGTCTTCGGTTTCGGTTCTGCGGACGGACTCACGGATTGGACTCCAGCTTAGTAGTAGTCGGGAACGAACGTCTGGTCGCTCATGGGGGGCCGCACGTACCCGCCCGAGCTCTCCCGGGGCGGCAACTCGATGGGTTCGGGCGAAAGGTCTTCATACGGAATCAGGCTGAGTAAGTGACGGATGCAATTCAGTCGAGCATGACGTTTGCTATCGGCCTCGACCACGTACCACGGCGACTGCTTGATGTCCGTGTGCGCGAACATGACGTCTTTTGCCCTGGAGTACTCGACCCATCGGGAATGAGACTCCAGATCCATCGGGCTGAGTTTCCAGCGCTTCGTCGGGTCAATGTTTCGAGCCTGGAATCTTCGTTCCTGCTCCTCGTCGCTGACGGAGAACCAGTACTTAATAAGGATCGTGCCCGATCGGATCAACATGCGTTCGAACTGGGGGCAGGAACGGAGGAACTCCTGGTACTCGTCTTCGGTGCAAAAGCCCATAACCTTCTCGACGCCGGCACGGTTGTACCAACTACGATCGAACAAGACCATTTCGCCGGCGGCAGGCAGTTGAGCCACATATCGCTGAAAGTACCACTGGCCCTTTTCGCGCTCGGTCGGCGTATGTAGCGCCACGACGTTGCAGATGCGTGGACTCAGCCTCTGCAGGATGCGCTTGATCACGCCGCCCTTGCCGGCGGCATCGCGACCCTCAAACAGGACGACGACCTTCAGCTTCCTTTGTTTGATCCACTCCTGAAGTTTGACCAGCTCGATCTGAAGCCGATAAAGCTCATCGTTGTAGGTTTTGCGCTTCAGCGTCGATTTCTCTTCCGTCGACGTCTCGGATTTGGTTTTCTTGGCCAACGCTCACTCCCCGGTCGAGTTTCGTAAGAAGGTCAGTGTCGCAATGATACTAGCCGCGGGGTCGTTTTGCTGTGGACGACGCCGGTCACCAATACCGGCGACGAGAGGCACCGTGACCGGGTACGCCTCGGCACACGTCCGAAAGTCGCAATTCCGGGGGCGAGGAACCCGTTTCTCGAGTGATCGCCCGACGAGGCGTGGGGCGGCTGCGGAGGCAGCTCAGGACTGGAGGCCGCCGCATAAGCTCCTTCTGTATAATCAACCGCAGAACGGGCACAGGGAGGAATCCAATGCGCTTTTTCACCGTTGCGGGCGGCCTGCTGTTGATCGTCTCTGCGCCGCTCCTTGCGCAGACATCGCTGCCACCGGCCGTCGAACCCTCTGCGTTCTGTCTGTCGCTGGCGAACGTCAGTACAAGACCTCCTCGGCTGGAGTCGATCTTTCGGCCGGAGATAAATCCGCTGCTGGCCGGCTATCGCACGACGTTGCACATCTTCAAACGGGACAGTCCGCGCTGCGAATTCTCGGGCGACGACACGATCTGGTTCCTGATGGATATCGAGAACGCCACCGACGAACATCGGATACTCAGCATCTTTAGTACGACGGCCCACGCCGACCTGTACGTCCTTCATCCGGGCACCGACGAGGTGCTCTATCGCTGGTTGATCCATCAGATCACCGACGACTTTCCGGATACGTTGTTCTTTGGACCCGGCGAGACCAAGTCGTTTTACACGTGGTGGGACCGTGTGGACGACGCCGGTCAACCCGTGCCGGCGGGACCCTACGATGTGATCGGTGTCACCGTCGGTGCGGGGCTCTACCCTCCCAACCTGGACACACCGCATCCGTTGGGGAGCACGAGGCGACGCGTTCTTCTGGATTAGAGATCGAATTCGAGGTCGACTACTTGGCTCGATGCGGTGCGATCTCGTGCAGCATCACGCCATTTTCCTCGGGGGTGTCGAACTCGCACCATTTCCCCTCGTGCTCTGCCGTCTTCTTCAAGCCCAGCAGGTCGCCGTAGAACTGCTTGGCCCGCTCCATGTCCTGGACGCGGTGACCGATAAATGCAACTTTCTTGATCATTGTCTTAATCCCTCCCAGTGACCCCAATAGTAGCCCCTGGAGACAGGTTTTTACATATGTAACGCTTGCTGATTCGCGCTCTTTACAAATGACGCGTATAACCATCCGACGCGGATCGAGTCCTGAGCATCGCGAGGGCGGTGTACCGCATCAGCAAGTCAAGTACGGGGAATACCGACGGCCGCTGGAGTGCGACCGTCCTGGAGGAAACGTGAAAGAAGTTCGCTGGATCGGTCTCGTGTTCGTCGTGGTTCTGCTGTTGGCGCCCGCTGCATGGGCGCAGTCCGAAAGCAAGGACGACGATTCCGAGGAAAACGAACCTCTGAGCGAATACGTCAAGGTCGCCGCTCCCGACCAGCCGACGTCCAATTCGGTCGCCACCAAACTACCGACCGAAGTACGTTGGATCCCTGCAAACGTGGGCACCGTGGGACCCGCTCTGATCGAGGAGCAATCTGCTTCCACGATCTCCGATGCCCTGCGCAACGTGTCCGGCCTGAACATCCAGGCCCAGAATGGTGTCCAGGACTTCTTCGTCGTCCGCGGCTTCGACTCGCTCAGCGGCAGCCTGATCTTGACCGATGGCGTCGGCGAGCCCGAGGCGACGGTCTACCCGCTCTACAACGTCGAGGCGGTCGAGGTCCTGAAGGGGCCGGGCGGGTTCCTCTACGGCAAAGATCCGTTATCGGGCGCCGTCAATATCGTTCGCAAGCAACCCCTCCCTGTCGATCTACTCGGCGCACAGGTTCGCGCGGGCAGCTTCGGCATGGACGAGATCAGTGTGGATTGGAACGAGTCGGTGAACGATGACCATGCGTTCCGACTGAACGCATTTCGGACGACCACCGACAACTACCGAAGTATTCCGGAGAGCGAGCACTACGGATTCAACCCCGGCTACCGCTGGACGATCAATGGCCACAGCGCGTTGAACGTAAACCTTGAAATTGTCAGCGCCGAGTTTGCACCGGACGCCGGAATCCCGCTTTACAACGGCGATGTCGCGCCGGTGGACCCGCGAACGTCCTACGCAAGCCCATTCGACCACTCGGAGCAGGATGTCCTCCGCCTCCAGGTCGACTACGAAAACCAGATCTCGGATAGCGTCACGCTGCGCAACAAGTTCTACGTCCGCACGCTGGACTGGCAGAGCGCCGGGACCCTTATCAACGGGGCCTTCGATGTACCGCTTGGCGGTGGCGCCTCGATCGCGCTTGTCTCCCGCGCCCTGACGACGCTGGACAGCGAGCAGCAGTTCGTCGGCAACCAGTTCGAGGCGGTGATGCAGTTCGAGACGGGACCCGTCACCCATAACCTGCTGACCGGACTCGAGGTCGCACAGCAGACCGACGAGTCGAGCCTCAGCTTCGGCATGCTTCCGGAGATCGGAGTCTTTGACCCGGTCGAGTCCGCGACGATGACTCCGATGCTGTTCCCGTTCTTTGCGGCCGACGCGGAAACGCAGATCGTCGCGCCTTACGTGGTCGATCAGATCCAGTTCGGCCAGCGCTGCCAGGTTCTGATTGGTGGCCGTTATGACAACATCGACTATGAGGATCCTCTCAGCGCGACCGATCGCGATGACAGCAAATTCAGCCCGATGTTCGGCTTCGTCTATTCCCCGCAGCCGTCGTTGAGTGTTTACGCCAACAACGGTCGGTCCTTCGCGCCTCCCGGCAGTCGTGTCGTCGGCGAGCGGGAGCCGGAGCGCAGCATCCAGACGGAAATCGGCGTCAAGAAGACCTTCGCCGACGGTCGCGTGCAGGCGACCTGGGCCTACTACGATATCGAGCGCGAGAACATCGCCATCCCGGACAGCACCGGCGTCCTGCAGACGACGGGAGATCAGAAATCGTCCGGTTTCGAGTTCGAGATCGCGGCGATCAGCAAGCGCGGCGTTCGGACCGTGTTCTCCTACGCCAACAACGATTCGGAACTGACCGAATTCTCGGAGCGGATTCAGACCGGTCCAAACCCCGCGACGGATTTCATCGTGGTCGATCGGTCGGGCAACCGCCCGTCGTTCACCCCGCGACACCTGCTGAACCTCTGGTCCAGCAAGCAGTTCGAGGGTGGCTTCGGCCTGGGTGCCGGCGCCCGCCTGATCGATGACCAGTTCATCTCCGAGGACAACAGCTACACGATCGACCAGGCAATCATCTGGGACGCGAAGTTCTGGTACGAGTTCGACAAGTTCGACGTCCAACTCGGTATAGAGAACATCGGCCAGGAACAGTACGCCGTCCGCGGATTCGGCAACGTCGCGGTGATTCCCGCCGATGGCCGCTCGGCCTACATCGGCGTCGGCATCAAGATGTAGAAAAAGGGGACAGATTTATTTTTCTGATCGTGGATCAGAAAAATAAATCTGTCCCCTTTTTGTTGACTACAGGGTGCGGAGTGCGTGGCAGAGAGTTCGATGGCCGCGGAGTAGGCGATCGACGCCGCGCTCGGACGGTCCGCCCTTCTCACGAAGGATCCTCTGCATCCGCTGCTTCTCTCTCGGACTCCAATCCGGAAGGCCCGGCAGCATCGCGAGGATCGGCGCCAACATCGCCCAGGCGTGTTGGGCATCGGGTTGGAGCTTGTAGACGCCCCGGAGTCCCAGCTCGCGTGCGACTTTCGGAATGCACTCCTGTAACGCACGTTGCCGATCGCCGTCGAAGGACTCGGAGATGAAACGGCTGTGGCTCACGCCGATCGCACCGAGATCCAGCGGCCGGCACTCACCGTCTGACAGATCGAGATACGCCGACGTGTGGGAGAGACGACGTAGCATCGCGGGGCTCGAGCGTTCGCGCGGCTTGCGCGCCAGACGCCGCTCCTCCTCCTGGGCGAGTTCTTCGACCTTGGGATTCGTCGGACGGAACCCGAGCTTGCGGTAGAACCAGAACGCTCCCGTGCGAATCGCTGCCGGGTTCTCCTCGCCCATCCCGTAGGGCGTGAGGAAGAAGTACCGCGCCCCGAGTAACTGGTACAGCGTTCGGATGAATTGCGGGTAGAGGTAGCGGATCTCGGCACCTCGGAACTCGGGGAACAGATTGATACCGACCTCGCAGCAACCGAGACTGACGGTCCCCGGCCCGTACGCGATCGGGACCCCGTTCTTGAATACCAGCATGCAATAGTGACACTCGAGCGGATCACGGTAGGCGGGCAGGACGCCGATCAACGCGATCCGGAGACCGCGACCGCAATCGACCACGGTGACGTCGTTCGCGTTGCCGTTGCTCAACGTGCGAATTTCCAGATTGCGGGAGCAAAGCGCTGTCAGGCCGAGACCGATGACCTCTTCCCCCAGCTTCGCCGAGGCCCGTGTCGTCGAGGAGAACTCCCGTCGCGCGATGGGTGCGATCGCGTGCCGGGCCCGGTCGAGGGGTCGTGTCTGGTAGCGGACCCGATTGACCCGCGAGATGTTCTCGCTCCTCGCCGTACCGACCGAGGCAAGTTCGAATCGGATGGGGACCGCGCAACCCTCGAAGATCAGGTTGCGTGTCGCCTCCCCGAGCCTGGCGTTCCTGAACAGGAAAAGCAGGAACTCGAGGTCGGTCCTGTGCTGGGTCGGGCGGCAGGCGGCGAACCACTCCTGGAGTTGCAGACCGATGTCGTCGAGGCCCTGGCACTCGGCGGACGTGACGCACAGGCCGAGGGCGTTGACCAGCGGGTCCTGACTCTCGAGTTCGTCCCAGTCGATCTCGAGACAGCCCGGGTATCGAAGCTGGAGACGCTCGAGGGCCGGGAACGAGAACTCGTCGCGAACGACGGCGCCAGGAAAACCACGGTTCTCGAGCTGCGAAGATTCGACATCGATTCCCGATGCGGCATGCAACTCGCGAAGTCGGTCGGCCGCGGCCTCGACGGCGCGTAAAACACGTGGGCTGTCGGGGTAGGCACGCAGAAAACAGATCGCGTCGTGAAGTTCCAGGAGATCGCGCGCCGTCAGCCGCGGTGCGCTCTCGATCTGAGCGAGCAGTCGGAGTTTCTCCGCAGCTTCCGTCGGGCCGAAGCTTGGCGCGATTCGAACGAGTTTGTCGATGCTGGCGTGTCGCGGCATCGGAGCATTATACGCGGCCGGGACAGGTCCTTTCCGGGACGCAGCGGAGCGGAATGGACCCTTTAGCACCCATCTCACATGATCGGGGGATAACATCCCAACCGGTTTCCCGTAGTTTTCGTTCAATGAAGAAAGCTGCCGCGATTTCCTCTGTCCTGCTGGCTGTTCTCCTCGCTCCGGTAGTCGTCGCGCAATCAAGCGCGAGCTACCGGATGGATGAGCACGTCTTCAACGCCGGTGGCACGCCGACGAGCGGCAGCTCGGTGAACTCGACCAGTTACGAGCTGAGCCTGGTGTCGATCGGCGAAGGCCTGGCGGGCCCGCTAGATCTGTCCAGCGCGTCGTACTCGACCAGCCTCGGCTTTCCCTCCGCCTACCCCGCGCCGGGCGAGGTTGACCGCCTGACGTTCACAGACGAGCAGACGCTGGCCTGGATCGCCGAACACGCCGCGGGTCGCTATAACCTGTACCGCAACACGATCGCTTCGCTCCCGGGCCTCGTCTACGGCGATTGCGAGCAACAAGCCATAGCGTCCAACACGACGTCCGACACCGACACGCCGGCCTCGGGGTCTGCGTTCTTCTATCTGGTCACCGTCGAGAACCGGCTTCACGAAGAAGGCATCAAGGGCTACGACGGCGCGGGCACAACCCGCATGGGAGGATTCTGTCCATGATGCACCTGAGACTAACCGCCGCAATCACCCTCGTCCTACTGGCGGGCATCGCCGAGGCCGCCACCCCACCCGACGCCGTCAACTACCAGGCGGTCCTCCGTGACGCCTCCGGAAACCCGCTCGATGGCAACTTCGACATGACGTTTCGTCTATTCGACTCCGAGGGCGGCGGCAACGAGATCCTCGTCGACGAACATCTGACCTCGGGCAACATCCCCGTGGCCGTAACAGACGGCCTGGTGAGCGTCGCAATCGGATCCGGGGATGTGTTCGACGGCAGTGGCGTCCTTCCGGGCGATCCCTACACGTCGCTCCGAGCTGTCTTTCGAGATTTCTCCGACGTATGGGTCGAGATCCAGATCGGACTCGAGGTGCTCAGCCCCCGAATCAACATCGTTTCCGCGGGCCACGCATTGAATGCTAACAGCGCCGAGCTCCTCGACGATCTCGACTCATCGCAGTTCATGCGCTCGGATACGAGTGCCGTAAACCAGAATAGTGTCAGCGCGTTTTCGCTGGTGTCACAGACCGACCTGTACGTCGGCCAGAGTACGGCCGGCACGATCTACTTCAAGAATGACGGCATCCCGACGGATGCGGCGATCGCCTGGCACGGCGGGAACGATCGCTTTGAAGTGAACCAGAGCATGAGAGTTGAAGGAGCCGTAACTGCGACAGGCACCCTGTTCGTCGAGCAAGGATCGGTCGTCGCCGAGCAGGGTATGTTCATCAACCCCGACGGCCCGGACTCGAGCCGGCACATTTACTTCTGGGAAGACGGAATCCCCACCGGCGAAAGCTTCTACTGGAGCGACGTCGGCGACGCGTTCTATGTCACCGACGGGTTCTTCGCCACCGGCGAACTTCGCACGCTTTCGTCACAGATCGTGATCAATGACGATGGACCGAACTCAAATCAGGACATCGAGTTCTACAACAACGGCACACAGACCGAGCGTTTCCAGTGGGACAACGTGGCGCAGCGCTTCGAGGTATCCGACGATTTCTACACTTTCGGGGCGCTCGGTGCCGACATCAAGAACTTCGTCCAGAACCACCCTCACCGCGAGGACCTGGAGATCGTCTACACCTCGATCGAGGGGAACGAGGTCACCACATTCACCCGCGGTTCGGGACGGCTTATCGGTGGCGAGGCGCGGATCCAGTTGGAAGAGAGCTTCCGCTACGTGACCAACCCGGACATCGGACTCTCGGCACATCTGACACCGCGTGAAGCCGCGTCGATCTTGTTCGTCGAGTCCGTCGGCACCGACGAGCTGGTCGTCCGCTCGGCAGACGGCTCCGACGTCGCATTCGATTTCATCGTCTACGGCCTAAGAGTCGGCTACGAGGACCACCCCGTCTATCGCACCAAACGCGCCGAGGCGTTCGCTCCTCCGCTCGATCACTTCGAGGCGGACCTGTCCGCCTCCCCCGAGCTCCGCTCGCATACCGCATTGCACCGTTACCGTGAGATGAATCGCGACGCCTTCGGCAAGAGCGCCACCCCGATGCCGGCGGCGCTAGAACTACGGGAGGCGATCGGGATGCGCGAGTTGAATCTGGACTACCCGCGAGGGTCCGCTGTTTCGGTGCGGGAGATGAACCGGCTTGCACCCGACTCTGAGCGCGAGCGTGATGATGTCGGGATCACATCGCGCGGGGAAGCAGGTCCGTTGCCTGGTCGGCACGCGTCGTCGGAACCGGCCGCGGCGCTCAGCGGGATTTCCCGCGACGAAGGCACCGCCGCCATCTCTGAACCCACCCGTTCAGACGTGCCGGTCGAGTCCCGCCGCTCCGACGGGGCGATCACCGATCTCAGGATCGCCGTCGATCGGGCGGTTGACCCTGGCGACGTCATCGTGATCGATCCGTTGGGTGCGGGGGGCGCGACGCGAGCCCGAGAGACCGGCGACACGGCGGTCTTCGGTGTGGTCATCGCCGGCAACGACGAGACCGACGACGACCCCGCGCTTGAGGCTTCCGTCGCGGTCAGTGGCATCGTGCTGTGCAAGGTCGACGCAGCCTGGGGCGTCATTCGCCCCGGCGATCTGCTGACGACGTCCCCCACACCCGGACACGCCATGCGAGCGGAGAACCCCGTCGTCGGAAGCGTGCTGGGTAAGGCCCTGGAGCCGTTGGACATCGGGACGGGACTTATCAACGTACTCGTGACGCTGCGATAAACCTGTCCCCTTTTCTACAACGGCCAGAATAGTGGCAGCACGATCAGGACGACCGCCATGACGAGTAGCGTCAGCGGCACGCCCAGCTTCACGTAGTCTACGAAGCGGTAGCCACCCGGTCCCATCACCAACACATTTGCGGGATGGGAGACGGGGCTTGTGAAACTCGCCGAGGCCGCCATCGCGATCGCCATCATCACCGCGTAGGGGGAGAGTCCCGTGGACTCGCATGTCGTCAACGCGATCGGCGCCATCAAGACGACGAGCGCCGCCGTCGGGATGATCGAGGTCGCCGCCGCAGTCACCAGGTAGAGCGCCGCGACGACGGCCCACGGACCCATCGGCCCGACGGCGTTGACCACCCCCTCGGCGACAAGCGATGCGGCGCCGGTCTCCTGTAACGCGGTGCCGAGTGGCAGCATCCCGGCGATGAGAAAGACGGCGCGCCACTCGATTGCGCGGTAGGCCTCGTCCATGGCGATGCATCCGACCAGGATCATCACCGCCGCACCGGCGACCGCCGAGATCGCGATCGGAACCCAGCCGAAGATCGCAGGCGTTACCACCGCGGCCATGATCAAGACGGCGACCGGTGCCTTCCGTCTCTCCGCTGCGGGAGCGATCTCGCCGGTCATCACCAGGAAGTCCGGGTCCCGCGCCAGGAGTCGCAGCTTCTCGCGTGGACCCAGTAACAGGAGCGCGTCTCCGAATTGAAGTTCGAGATCCTGAAGTCCGGAACGGCGAATCTCGCCCCTGCGCAGGACCGCGAGGATCCGCAACCCGTAGCGTGCCCGAAACTGCAACTCGGCCGGAGACTTGCTCGCCAGGCTCGTACGCGGCGAAAGGACCACTTCGGTCAGCCCGCTGTCCTCCGATTCCAACGCTTGAAGTTGTGTCGGCGTCTCGCTTTCGATCCGCAGCCCCTGCAATCCTCGAAAGATCTCGAGATCTTCGCGCGTGCCCCTCACAAACAGCACATCCCCGGCCTCGAGACGCTCGTCGGTCCCTGGAAGCAGGTGGGTCGCCTCTCCCCTCCGCAGACCCAGCACACCGACACCGAGTGCGCTGCCGATGCGGCTCTCGACAATCCCGCGTCCCACGAGCGACGAGTCGGCCGGAATGCTGGCGGAGAAAATCCGCGACTGCAGGTCGTAGGATTCAGCGAGTACCTCGTCCGTGACCTCGGGCATCGCCTCGAAGTCCGAGGACTCGGTAAGTCTGCGGACAGCATCGCGATGGCCCTGGATCAGCAACCGGTCTCCGACCTGCAAGGGGCTCGACGTCAGATCGCGGTGCGTCAGGGACGTATCGCGGCGTATCGCCAACACGATGGCACCGAAGCGAACACGGAAGTCGATCTGTTGGAGCGTCTGCCCGACGACGTCGGCACCCGGCGCCACCTGCAACTCGGAGAGGCTGACGTCCGCCGAAACGACGGAGTCCACACTTGCGTCGTCTTCCGAAACAACGATCCGACGCCAACTCCGCAGCTCTTCGAAGCGGTCGAGTAGCCCCTCGACGAGAAGACCGTCCCGCTCACGAAGGACCGTGGCGGGACCCGGGGCCGGCAACAGCTTGCCACTGCGCTGAATGGCGTAGACGTTCAGTTGCGTGGCCGATCCGAATCGGCTGTCACCCAACGTCCGCCCGTCCAGCGGCGATCCGACCGGCAGACGCACGACGGCGGCGCGTTCGTCGAGGCGATACTCCCGCGCCAGATCGGACGCTCCACCGGAGGAGGCCTCGAGGCCGGGATCGCGTTTCGGCAGCAGGAAGCGGCCGACCAGAGCAACCGCCGCCACACCGACCACCATGACCACGCCACCCACGGGCGTGTAGTCGAACATCGAAAACGGTTTCAGTCCATGTTCCCGCAGCGCCTCGCTGACAAGCAGGTTCGGTGGCGTTCCGATCAGCGTCGTGAGACCACCCAGCAACGAACCGAACGCCAGCGGCATCAAGAGTCTAGACGGCGACGTATTCGTTTGACGCCCGACGGTGATGACGACCGGCAGCATGAGCGCCGCAACGCCGATGTTGTTCATGAACGCCGACAGCACACCCGAGGTCAGCATGATGACGACGATCATGCGTACCTCGCCTCGCCCGACCCAGCGCAGGATCGTGCTTCCCAGGACCTCGGCGACCCCGGTACGGGTCAGCCCGGCGCTAAGGATGAACATCGCCCAGATCGTGATCACGGCCGGGTTGGAGAACCCGGCCAGCGAATCCGTCGGCGTGACCAGGCCGGTGAGTGCCAGCGTTGCCAGTACCAGAAGGGCGACGAGGTCCATGCGGATGACCTCGGTGATGAGGAGAATCAACGCCGCAGCGAGGATTCCCAGCACCAGTCCGATTTCAACCGTCAAACTCTATCCCTTGGCCATGAACTGTTTCATGAAGTGGCAAACGGCCTCCGCACCGGCCAGCGGCATCGCATTGTAGAGCGAAACACGGATGCCGCCGACGCTACGATGACCCTTGAGACCGCCTAAACCCTCGGCCTTGGCCTCGGCGATGAAGCGCTTCTCCATCGCCTCGTCGGGAAGACGCAGGGTGAGGTTCATCCACGAGCGACTGTCTTTCTCGGCGGTGCCACGAAAGAACTCCGGATGCTCGTCGATCATGCCGTAGACCAGGTCCTTCTTCTGCTGATTCACCCGCTCCACCGCCTTCAGTCCGCCCTGATCCTTGATCCATTGCAGCACCAGGTTGACGACGTAGATCGGAAACGACGGCGGCGTGTTGTAGAGCGACTTCTTGCCGGCCGGGGTCTTGTAGTTCAGCACGGTCGGTAGCTCGTCGTTCGATTTCTGCAGCAGCTCGTCACGCATCGCGACCAGCGTCACACCGGCCGGACCCAGGTTCTTCTGCGCCCCGGCGTAGAGCATGGAGTAGGCCGAGTAGTCCCGACGCATCGAGCCGATGTCCGACGACATATCGGCGATCAGCGGCACCTTGACATTCGGGGTGTGGTGGAACTGCGTGCCCTTGATCGTGTTGTTGGTCGTGATGTGCAGGTACTCCGCGCCTTCGGGGACGTCCAGTTCGTCGTCGGTCGGAATATGGGCGTAGTCCCCTCCCTTGCCGGCGAACGCGACGTGGGTCTCGCCGATGCCCTGACACTCCTTGATCGCCTTGGAAGACCAGGTCCCGGTATCGACGTACGAGCCGACGCCACCCTGCTTGAGAAAATTCATCGGGATCATCGCGAACTGCTGCGAGGCGCCACCGGTCAGGAACAGGATGTGGAAATCGTCCGGCAGACCCAACACCTCACGGGTCAGCGCGATGGCGCTCTCGTTGACCGCATCGTACTCGGGAGAGCGGTGAGAGCTCTCCATGATCGACATGCCGGTTCCCCGGTAATCGAGAAGCTCGGCCTGGACCTGTTCGAGGACCGAAAGTGGAAGGGTGGACGGGCCGGCGCTGAAATTGAAGACTCTGTGTGCCATGGGGTACTCCTGATGCGAGAATCATAGCAACCTGGACCCTGTTCTCAAGGGTCCTTCCGGAGAGAAATAGGTGTTGGGAATCGTCCTTGAGAATCAGGTGGATCGGGGGGACTTGGCGCTGGGCGCGGTGTGGGTCTCGGGGGCATCGGTCACGACACCGGCGACCCTGACCGCGGCGCTGGACGAGGTCATTCGGCAGCGTCAGGCGGAACTCCCACCGGCGCTGGAGACGCGCCGCAAGGAGTGCCGTGACATCCTGCGCAACGGCAAGTACAAACCGACGGGCCGCGGCAAACCGGCCAACGAGTACCTACTGCGTGCCGCCCGCGACGGCACGTTCCCCCGCATCAATGGACCGGTCGACGCCAACAACCTGGTGAGTCTGAAGACGCTGATGCCGATCTCGCTGTGGGACGTCGGCCGCGCAGAGGATCGGACGTTCGTCTTTCGTCTGGGCGAGCCGGAGCAGAAGTACGTCTTCAACGCGGCAGGCCACGAGATGGATCTGCAGGACCTCGTTTGCGGCGGACCGTTGATCGACGGCGTCTGGTCCCCACGGGTAAACCCCGTCAAGGACAGCATGGCGACGAAGACCCACGACGACACGACCGAGGTCGCCGCGGTGATCTACGCCCCCGCGTCGGCGCACGAAGACGGCACCCTCGATGCCGCCTGCCGTGATCTTATGCATTGGCTTACCGAGTGCGCCCCGGCAGCGGTGGATTCCGCCTACGCAATCCTACGCACCGGAGATCGGAAGTTGCTGGAAAAGGGGACAGATTTATTTTCTGATCCGTGATCAGAAAATAAATCTGTCCCCTTTTGTTACTCGACCTGGATCCGACGGATCCGCGTCGGACCGAGTTTCATCCCACCGCTCGTGTCGTCTGCGACGTCGTTGACGTAGAACGTCTTGCCGTCGGGGCTGGCGTCGATGTCGTTGGGAAAACAGAAACTAGCCGCTTCCGCGGTGCCGTCGTCGCCGCTCTTGGTGCCGGAGCCGGCAAAGACGGCGAACTCACCTTTCATCGTCATCCGGTAGACGCGATGCCCACCGCGGTCGACCACGTACAACGCGTCCTTCGCGTAGACCAGGTGACCGTTGTTGCCACCCGGCAGCGTCGCCAGTACCGAAACCTCACCGTCGGCGGTGATCTTCCAGACTCGGGTGCCGGGCTTCTCCGAACCCCCAAGCCGCGGACCGAAGTCCGAGGTGAATACGTTGCCGGCGGCGTCGATCTCGATCCCGCCGCTGCCGGCGTCGACCTCGGCGATCGTCTGGACATGGACCCCGGCGAGTGCGGCGTTCATGGTCAGCAGAAACAACGCGACGCGTGTCAGATGGCGCATGGGGTCCCTCCTGGTGTCCCGGTGGGTACGGCGGATCAGGTGTGGGGTTTCCGGTGGGATCGGCGTCGGCGGGAGGCGGCCTGGATCAGGAATCCTGATCGAGGACGTGGAGCACGAAATCCATCGATTTCGACTATTTTCCCCTGTCGAGGCTCCAATTGCCTCCGCGCGGGTTCACCCCTTTAAAAGTTTCGCTGGCGCGCCGAGACCATTCACGGTATGAAATCCATGCAAGATATGACAGCGCTGTCATACGGTGCCCCGCGACCACAGATCAGTCGCTGTCGAAGTCCGTTTTCCGGAGGACCCACCGATGACCCGATCGTCTCGCCTGTCATGGCTCGTACTAGCTTTTACCGTCCTGGTCATCTCCCCGACTCTCGCGGATGACTACATTGTCTATGGCGACGCGGGAATTCCGCCCGCGACCAACATCTTTCTTTGGTGCGGCGAGGACCCAAGCGAGCAGGGCTTGTGTCCGTTCTTCAGCGAACGATTCAACATTTGTGATAGTCCCGAGGGCAATCGCCACCTGAACGTCCCCTCGAACACTTGGGCCGGCTTCGGGATGTTCTACGTGGACAACCAGTCCCCGCCCCAGAACACACTCACGGAAGATCTGTCGGCTTTTGCAGGCGGAGACATTCGCTTCTTTGTGAGTACCCCGCATGAACTGGAAGTGGGATTCCAGTGCGATGAGGGGGGAGGGATTCTGGGACATGGCCTCGTGAATCAACTGGCGACCTACGGCTGGGACTCTACCCCGGCATGGCAGGAGATCGTGATTCCGGTGGCCGACTTTTACGGCGGCGCGGACCTCAACACATGCCTCCAAAACGTGAGTGCTTCCTTCACGACCACCGGTGCGGCCAACCCGACCCAATTCAAGATCGACCACATCCGTTGGCGTAAACCAAACTCTCATGCCGGGGCGTCGTCGGTGACGGTTGTCGGAAGGCAGCTGATGGTGAATGGCAAGCCGTTCGTGGTCAATGGAGTGGCCTATTCGCCTCACTCGATCGGTGAGAACTTTACGGGAGGTTTTAGAGATCGTCCCGATCTCTACGCCGACGACTTTTCCGCCATCGCCGGCACGGGCGCGAATGCCGTCCGGACCTATTCCGCGTTCCTTACAACGGCGATGCTGGACGAGGCGTGGGCCAACGGCCTGTTTGTCATCCCGACCTTCGGGATCGACACCGTGCAACTCCAGTGTGATGCCGGTAGAGCGCAGCAGCAGGCCCGACTGGAAGACACGATTCAAGAATGGAAGGACCACCCAGCGCTCCTGTATTGGATACTGGGTAACGAGGTCGCGGTGAGCCAATCGCAAGCCGAGCGTTGCGACTCGGGAACGTGTACGATTTCCTCGGCGGCATGTGCGACCGAGGGCGACTGCGCAAGCGGGACCTGCTCATTTACGACCGCGCAAACCTGTAACCCGGCGGATATGCCCACCACGTGCCCGCAATCCCCGGTAGCGGAGAGTTGTATCCCTGAGTCGTGCTCCAAGGGCTGGTACGCGCAACTCGACACGCTGGCGGCGGCGGCCGACGTTGCCGATCCATCCCACCCGACGGGCGCCTCCAACCCGGACGTCGGCGACATCGGCGTCCCCGGCTGCACCGATGACGCGGCGCTTGCCAGCCTGGACTTATGGGGGATGAACCTCTACCGCGGCTGCACGTTCGCCAACGCACTGAGCACCTACAGGACGGCGTCCGGTAAACCACTGGTCATCACTGAATTCGGGTCGGACGCCTGGAATAGCACCTTGTCCGGGGGTGCCGGAGCGGAAGACCAGGCCATGCAACAGGCCTGCTTGGCGTCATTGCTGACTGAGGCAGAAGCATCGCTTGTGGTCCGCGACCCGGGAAACGGCGTCACCAGCGGTCAGGTGGTCTTTGCGTGGATGGATGAGTGGTGGAAGTCGTTCGACGGGGGATCGTGCACCGACAGCTACTGGGACAAACACGATTCTTGCGAGGATTTTACGAATCCCAACTATACGGTCGACCCTGCCATCAACGAGGAGTGGTGGGGAATCGCGACCATGGAGACGTTCTGTTCAGATATGACGACGCCCTGCACGACCGACGACGATTGTCCGGGCGCCCCGGGAACGTGCGCGATTTCGACTGGCGTATCCTGCAGATTGGATAGCGAGTGTCCGGGGACCTGCTCGGCTACAACCACCCAGACCTGTGTGGAGGATTCCGATTGCCCGGGACTGTGCTCGGGCAATCCCCCAACGACCTGCGCGAACGATTCCGAGTGCAGCGGCCCACAGGTTTGTATTTTCGGAGGCGAGAGGTGTGAGTTCCAGACTTGTGACCGATCTGCTTGCGGCGAAGTCCTGGACCCGACTCAGCGTGTTCTGCGTAGCGCTTACTCTACGGTGTCAGGAACGTACCAGTTGGGCGCCGTCCTGGACCTGAGTGTCGTCACCCACAACTCAGGATCCGGCGCCACCGACATTACCTTCGTCCCGGGAGTCGGCGCGGCGGATCATGCTCTGCACTATGGGCCCCTGAGCGCGGTCTCCACCTATGGATACACCGGGTCGGTGAATGCCCTCGGTGCAACCGGCTCGAGTTCCCTCACGCTGCCCGGCGGTTCGCTGTTCTGGGTGGTGGTCGGTCAGAACGGGTTAGAAGCCTGTTACGGCAAAGACTCCTCGTGTACCGAGCGACCGCCGTACGCCGGTGCCGGCATCCCTCAGGCCGCAAATCGCAATTGTTCCGTTCCTCAGTGTCCGTGATCTAGCTGGCTAACTCTACGCCTGGCGAGCGTTTCAGCTCGCCAGGCGAACGCGCCGCCGCTCCATCATGAAGAGCTTCAAGACCCACCGCGTTTCGGGACTGGCTTTCATCCTGCTGGCGTCTCTGATCGGCGCGGTGCAGCCGGCGTCGGCGCAATGCGTCGACATCCCGGGGTGCGTTCTGGTCTGGTCGGACGAATTCGACGGCACCGCGGTGGACCCGTCCAGGTGGTCCTTCCAGCTCGGTGACGGTACCGAGGTGGGCCTGCCGCCCGGGTGGGGCAACAACGAACTCCAGTACTACCAGGCCGAGAACGCGACGGTCGCGGGGGGCGTGTTGACTCTCACCGCGAAGGAGGAGTCGGTCGCCGGTCATGACTACACGTCGGCCCGCATGCGCTCGCTGGGCAAGGGCGACTGGACCTACGGACGCATTGAAATGCGCGCGAAGATGCCGATCGGACAGGGCCTCTGGCCGGCGTTCTGGATGTTCCCCTCGGACTCGGTTTACGGCGGCTGGGCGGCCAGTGGCGAGATCGACATCGTCGAGTCCATCGGTAGCCAACCCTACCGTATCTTCGGGACGATCCATTACGGCGCCCCCTGGCCCCAGAACCGCTTCTCGTCAACCCGCTACGACCTGAACAGCGGCACGTTCCACGACGGTTTCCACGTCTTCGCCCTGGAGTGGGAGCTCGGCGAGATCCGCTGGTACGTGGACGGTTTACGGTTCGCCAGACGTAGTAGCTGGTTCTCCACCGGTGGGCCGTTCCCGGCACCTTTCAACGCCGACTTCCACCTGCTGTTGAACCTGGCGGTCGGTGGCAACCTGCCCGGCTCGCCCGACCTATCGACGATCTTTCCGCAGGAGTTCGTGATCGATTACGTCAGGGTTTACCAGCTACCGCCAACCGTGGAGATCACCAGCCCGACGGGCGACGACATGCTCGCCCCGGGAGACGATCTGACGGTCACCGCCGACACCCTCGACACCGTTTCGATCCAACGAGTCGAGTTCCTGCAGGACAAGGCTGTTCTCGGTGAGGACACGTCGCCGCCTTTTGAAATCACCGTGCCCGGCGTCGCGGCCGGCTGTTACACCTTGCGGGCGCGGGCGTGGGACGACGGCGGCACGCCGGTCTCCTCGCCGCCGGTGAACATCATGGTTGGGTCCGGCTGCCCACAGGCGCCCTACCGGATGACGCCTGCGGCCGTCCCGGGGACGTTCGAAGCCGAGGACTTCGACATCGGCGGCCAGGGCATCGCGTACAACGACGCCGACTCCAATAACAACGGCGGTGCCTACCGGCCCGGCGAGGGCGTCGATCTGGAGGGCACGTCGGACGCCGGTTCCGGCTTCGATGTCGGCTGGACGGTGCCCGGCGAGTGGATCGAGTACTCGCTGGACGTCACCGCCGGGACCTACGATATCGAGTTGCGGGTAGCCTCGCTGTCCGACGGGGGCACGCTGCACATCGAGTCTGACGGAATCGACGAGACCGGACCCATCACCTTCGCCGCGACCGGCGGCTGGCAGAACTGGACCACGATCCGCGTCGAGGACGTGACCCTTCATGCCGGCATGCAAACGATGCGTCTCGTGATCGACGCAGGCGAGTTCAATATCAACAAGATCTCCGTCGTCGAGCCGCCGGATACGGATGCAGACGGAGTGCCGGACCGCGCCGACGCCTGCGTTCTCTCCGACCTCTCGCCGACCGTGATCATCGACGGCTGCAACTCGGAGACGTCCAACCTGCTGGGCGCCGACGGCTGCACATTCTCCGACAGGATTAGCGAGGCGGCCGCCGGTGCCCTGAATCACGGGGGTTTCGTCAGCAGCGTGAGCCAACTGATGAATGCGGCCAAGAAGGCGGGTCTCGTCAGCGGCGCGCAGAGGGCAGCGGTGGTGAGTTGCGCGGCTCGATCCGACCTACCGTCCGTGGATCGTAGGCGCAGCTCGCGCTCGGTTCCTGCACGGTCAATGACGGGCATTCGGGATCGTCGGTAGTCCATTCCGACAAACGGGGATTCGTCGCATGCTGCGCGACGAATCCCCGTCTTCAGGTCGGAGTTACGAAACAATTGGACGGTCTATCGTCCCCGGCGAGAGCCCCTCAGCGAAGAACCAGAACTGCCTAACTCGTAGGACGGCCGTACCCCGTCGATCGACGATCCCTCGTCAACAGGCACCTTGCGGCTTTCGGTCGAGCCGAAGGACCGTCGGTAGCGCGCCGCACATCGGATAATCTTGCCATTGTCACCGGCGTTAAGAAGTCCCTCGTCTGCCCAGCCGTTGGCCAGGTTGGCGACGCAGGAGACGAACGCCCCCTGATGAATGGCGTCTTCCGCGCACACGTCGATCGCATCGTTCATCGTGCAGCCCGACGCGAGATCGTCGTTGGATACCCCGGAGTCGCACGCATTGATCGTCACGGTCGGTTCCACGTTACAGGTCTCTACGGCAAAGTTGATGTTGTCGTAGAGCACGCCCGAGGGCTGGAACAGGGTCGCCGTACTGGCGAAACCGATCTGAAAAATCTGACCGGGGAGGCTGGCGTCGATCTCGATCGACAGATCAAAGCTACCCCACGTGTCGGGTAGGTCGGTCGTGTCGACCGAGATGAAGTTCGTCAACTGGAACCCGTTATTGGGGTCGAGGGTCTTGATGAACGCGAGCGCCGTCGTCGAACAAGGACAAAGTTCGCTATTGGCATCGTTGATGTTGCCGCGCTTGGCGTCGAAACTGAAGACCCAGGTCTGACCCACGTCGCCTGCGCCGACGATCTGCTCCTGGAAGACGTTGGCTTCAATCCAATGCCCGTTGCCGTGATCGCCGTTGTTGTAATCGTTGTAGATGACCAACTGCTGGTCACCCTGAGGGAGCCCGCCCTGGCCGAAATCAATGGCCGAGAACGCCGCTCCTCCGTTGGGCGCCCCGAACACGCCGTAACCGTAGAGATAGCCGCCCGAAACACCGTCGAAGACGTTGCCGAAGACGAGCCAACCGTCGGTGGTCAGCGCGCCGGGGTCCGCCTGGTCCAGGAATTCGAAATCCTGAGCATAGGGGCTCAATTGAGCGTGGACCGGGACAGTCATCAGGACCGCCAGTGCAATCGGTGCAACACAGCAAAGCAATCTGCGAATCATCGAATATTCCCCCTTATTCCTATTGGATTCTTGAGTGTGCATCAATTAGGTACCACCAATTGACAGCGCTGTCAATTTGAAACGACACAAACCCACATTCGGTTGGATCGCGGTGCGTGGAAAGTACTGAGAAAACCCGTGAGACGGAATTAGGGATACCACGTACGCGACGACCCGGCCGCCCCGATCATCGAAAAACCAGCCAAACCAGCGCCACCATGACGACCAGCAGGATCGACAGATACCGATCGCGGCGTCGCCACGCCGGGCTCGATCGCAGCTCTCTGCCCGTCCCGGGAGCCCCGCCAGTGGCGGTGGCGAACGTCAGACCGGCGAGCTTCTCGTCCGGCTCGGCCGGGGTCAGCAGGCTCACGGCGATCAGCACGCCGGTACAGATCGCAAACAGGAAGACGGCGAAGTGCAGGAAGTTGATATCGGCATACCAGAAGAGCCATCCGCTCGTCGAATCCTTGGTGAGTTCCAGGATGAGTCGTGCCGCGCCAAGCACGAACCCGGTGCCCAGCGACGCGATGGCACCTGCGCTGTTGACCCGCTTCCAGAAGATACCGAGCAGAAACACCGCAGCGATCGGCGGTGAGATGTAGGCCTGAACACTCTGCAGGTAGACGTACAGTTGTCCTGAGATGTGCTTCATCAACGGGATCCACAGCAGACCGAAGCCGACCAGCGCAAGCGTCGACAACTTGCCGACGACGACCAACCGCCGCTCCGACGCGTCCGGTCGAATCTTGCGGTAGACGTCCCACGTGATCAGCGTGGAGCAGGAGTTGAACACCGCCGCAAGCGAGCTCATCAGGGCTGCCAGGAAACCGGCCATGACCAGGCCGCGTATGCCGATGGGTAAGAGGGATCGAATCATCTCGGGGAGCGCGTGATCGGCACGGGCGATCTCGAGTTGTCCCGTCTTGGCGAGCGCGGCGGCGACCACGCCGGGGATGACGAAGATGAACAGAGGCAGGATCTTGAGAAACCCGCCGAAGATCGTCCCACGACGGGCGTGGTCGATCCCGTTGGCGGACAGAACCCGCTGCACGATGAACTGGTCGGTGCACCAGTACCACACGCCGAGGATCGGGGCGCCGAACAGGATTCCGGTCCATGGGAAGGACGGGTGATCCATCGGTTGCCACATGTCGAAGGTGCCCGGCTCACTGGCCGCCATCAGCGCACTCACCCCACCCAGCTTGACCAGGCCGATCACCGTGACGAGGATCGCTCCCCCGATCAGCATGATCGTCTGCAACATCTCGGTGTAGAGCACCGCCCGCAACCCCCCGAGTACGGTGTAGATCCCCGTGGCGACGACGATGATCAGGGCACCGGTCCAGAAGTTACCGCCGAGAAGAACCTCGTAGACAATCCCTCCGGCGTACAAAGTCACGGAGATCTTCGTCAGCACGTATCCGATGATGGAGATGACCGCCAGATACCAGCGTGCCGCAGGCGAATACCGCCGTTCGAGAAACTCCGGCATCGTGTAGACGCTGCTCCGGAGATAGAACGGGACGAAGAGCCAGCCAAGAATCAGCAGGATCAGCGATGCCAGGACTTCGAACTGGCCCACGGCGACACCGCTGTCGTAGCCGGTCCCGGCAAGACCGACGAGGTGTTCGGATCCGATGTTGGAAGCGAACAACGCGGTTCCGACGACGAACCACCCGACGTTGCGGCCGGCGAGGAAATAGCCGGCGGTGGATTCGTGGGTATCTTTTTTTCTACCGGCCACCCACCACGCGACACCGAAAATCGCCGCGAAGTAGAGCGCAATCACAACCCAATCGAGTGAGGCCAGCTGATTCATCTCTCCGACCTACTCAAAACGGATATCGTCGACGATCACCTCGCAGGGCACGAGCGCCCCCGCCTGATCCGCAGGCCTCCACAAGCCGAGGATCGCGACCTGCGACAGATCGATCTTGTCGAACTCGGCCAGCGGTACGCTGAACGTTCTCCATCCGGCCTCGTCGCGACTCGACACGTGCTCGATAAGGTTGACAGACTGTGCATTCATCTCCGGACCTTCCAACTTCAGCTCGAGCCTGGCCACCTCGTCGGGTAGCCTAAGTCGCATTGCGACTGCGCCGGCTGAGCCAGTGTCGTGTTCGCCGAGGAAGAAGTACACGCCACCCCAGCCCCTGCCCGTGAAGACGAGCCTCAGCGCCCTTCCGCCCTCGGCCTCTTCGATCGGCACGACGCCGGATGCCACCAGGCCCGGTCCCAGCGGATTGACGCTGCCGTTCTGGACGGCCCCGGCGAGCCCTGCGCGCAACGCGACGGCGATGTCCGGACCGACGGCCTTGAGTTGTTCGGGATAGCTCGGCGACGACGGACCCGCAGGCATCAACTCCGGGTAGAGCGTCTGCATCACAGGCTTGGCCTTGCGATCGGCCGTGAACAGTCCCCAGTGTCCCTCGGTCCCGGTTCCCTTCCAGGACTCGTCGAAGGACGAGAAGAAGAACACCGTGACCTCGTTCTCTCGAGCCCAGTGCGTCAGCTCCTCGTAATAGCGTTGCTGTTTCCGCTCGTCCCCGCCCCGTGGAACGTGCTGGTTGCCTTCGGTGTAGCTGGCCCAACCCGCCTCGCCAATGACAATGGTCTTCTCGGGGTGGGCGGCGCGAACATCCTCGAAGTTCGCGACGGTGTACGACAGACCCTCGTCGATGTCCCTCCGCTCCCACAACGGGTAGGTGTGGATCGTAATGAAGTCGACCTCGCGCGCCATCGCCGCCCCGTGTTCTCGCCACCAGACGTAGTTGTCCGCCACGGTCACGGGCTGGGTCACACCCGCCTTGACCTCGCGGACGTAACCGATCACCCGCTCTTCGGGCACCGGATGTTCCGTCCATCCAATCAGAACCTCGTTGCCGACGTTGACGGCCAGCACGATTTCTTCGTATTCCCTGGCGAGGCGGATGCCGTCGGCGACCTGCCGCGCGTTGCTCCGCTCAGCTCCCGGTTCGCGCTCGAGCCAGATTCCAAGCATCACTTTTAGATCGAGTCCCTCGCGCCGGATCACCTCGAGCACGTCCTCGCCGTGCCGATCGCTGCCGTACAGCCGGATCAGTCGCCAGTTCCTTGCCAGGATGCGGAGATCCTCCTCGACCTGCTCCTGCGAGGGACGCGCACCGCTACCCGGGCTCTGGCCGTCGCGGTAGCCGGAGTACGCGATCGCCTGGCCCTTCAAGGCATTTTCCGGTCCGGGGGCCATCTGCGCGCCGTGCTCCTGACAGGCCAACACGACCATGCTGCCCAGCAACGTAAGAAGGATGGTCGCCGCTCTCATTCCAGCACCTCGGAGCCCAGTTTTCCGCGTCGACGCTCCAACTCGGCCCGTATCTCGTACGCTCTCCGTTCGCTGATCGGGTAGGTGAGCATGATGACGATCGCAAGCGCGGACGTCACCAGGGGTACGCCAACGTCAAACACCCTCAGGAAGAACAGGGTCTTCTCGGGCTGCGCCGCCAACTCGACGGCAAATCCGGACACGTTCAGCATGATGCCCGTAAGCAGGCCGGCCAACGCCATCCCGATCTTGACCATCCACCAGTAGATGGCCCCGAAAACACCCTCGCGGCGTTGGTGCGTCCCCAACTCGTCGTAGTCGCAGACATCCGCGATCATCGAGCCCATCAGCGTAAACAGCGACCCGACTCCGAAGGCGACGAACGGTGCCGCGAAGAGCAGCCAGTAGGGATGATCCGGGTTATAGCCGATCCACTTCAGGGCGTAGCCAATCATCGATATGGAGATGGTGAGGAGAAACGTCTTGCGCTTGCCGAAGCGGGTCGCAAGCCAGCCCGTGAGCAGGATGACCCCAATGGTGGAGGCGGCGGTCACCGTCCCGAACCAACCCAGCAGTTCGCCGGCTCTGGAGTCATCCCCGCCGTAGACGTAGTAGATCATCACGTACAGCGAGAAGGACATCCCGAGCTGGTAACCGTTGAAGACCAGGAAGGTTGCGGCACAGATTTTCACGAACGGCTTGCACCCGAGTGTGATGCCGACACCCTTGAAGAACTGGAGCGTGTTTGCAAACACGCCCTGCTGTTTCCCTGCAGCGGGAACCGGCAGGTGTCTTTCTCTGCAAAACACGGCGGGAACGACGCCCAGAACCGCGACGGTGATCCCGACCGCGATGGCCAGCGTTCGGGCGCCGTGCACCGTGTCCCGGAACAGGTTCTGGTTGGCCATGATGGCGTAGAACCAGGGCACCCCCAGCCAGACCAACTGGCCGGCGGTGTTCGCAAACATATGCAGTCGGGTTCGTTCGTGATAATCCGCGGTCATTTCGTAGCCGAAGGCCACGAAGGGCGTCGCATACAGTGTGTAGGCAAGGAAGAACAGGACCGACGCGCCCAGGAACACCCAGAAGTAGAAACTCTCGCTCCGCCCGCCGGGCAGCTGCCACATCAGGGCAAAGATCAGCCCCGATAGGATCGCGCCGACCAGGATGAAAGGACGGCGGCGTCCCCACATCGTGCGCGTCCGATCGGAGATGTACCCCACCATCGGGTCGGAAATTGCGTCGAAGGCGCGCGGGATCGCGGCAATCAGGCCGACAAGAAACGGGTCCATGCCCAGACCCAGGTTGAGGATGACGACCATGGCAGGCAGTGCCGCGGCCTGCAGGTTGTTCACGAACATCCCCACTGCGTAGGCCGACTTCTGCCGCAGCGGGATCCGGTCTTCCGCAGCCGTGATGTGATGCTCGGTTGTGTTCAAGGTGTAACCCCCGCAACATCCACGACAAGCTTTGTGATGCGCTGCTCCCGACGGAACAGAGATTGGCTAAGCGCCGGCCCTAGACGTGTGCCCGGAATGACGGTCGGGGCACCTTGCTCGCCGAATACCTGCAAGCGCGCGGAGTCCGCCATGCGGTAAACGACCGGTACCCCGCAAAGCGTGAAGGCGAGCGATCGGGGCGGCAATTCCTCCGTCAGCTCCGGGCCGCCGGTCGAGTAGCTCCAGGAGGCCGGTTCCTGCAGGAATTCGTCTCGGCCAAGCATGACCGGCTCGAAGGCTACTTCACCGTTGGCAACGCGCACACCGAGCTGTCGGAAACGGGTGATCAGGTCTTCCTTCACCTGCCCTGTCAGGCCCGGTTGCTGTACACCGGTGAATCCGGGTGTGTGCGAATAGGGATCGACGGGGAACGCGCCGTATTCGGCCGGCGGTTTGTGCATCCCCAGTCCATCCCGAGTTTCCCGGAAGCACACACCAAGGCGTCCGACTAACGATGCATCCGCGCCGGCGTCCACGGCAGCGGATAACACTTCGCCGATCGCCAGCAGCAACTTCGACACCATGTGCCAGTAGATGCAGCCCAACCCCTCGTACTTGTACATCGAGCCGGAGCGGCCGGTGAAGCGCCGGTGCGCGAACACCGCCTCGTAGACGTCACATAGCCTGGCGGTATCTTCCTCGTTGACTGCCGGGTCCCGATCCAGCGCGGCCCGAAGTTCGTTCGCATTCCTGAAGACACCGTTGAAATGCACATGGCCGTTGATGTCGCGCTCGACATAATCCGTGCGGCCCGCTTCCAGCTCGCCCCCGATCCAGTTATCGCCCTCCACCAGGGACGAAGGGATCACATTCTTGTCAAGGAACGACGTTAGCGTCCGGTCCGGGTAGAGCAGGTAACTGTTCTGATCCTCCCGATACAATCGGCTCGCTCTTAGCGCCTCGACGAGCGCCAACGCTGCATCGTTGTCCAGGTAGCCGGAACTCAACACCGCCACCTGGCCTTCCAGCATCTCGTCGAGCGGTTCCACTTCGAAGCCGTCAGTTCCGAACCGAACCAGGTTGTACGAGTGGTACAACCCATCCTCCCTGCGGCCGCGCGCAATGCTGTGGTCAAGGAAGCTCAGCGTCAGTTTGGTGAAGTCCTGCAGGTCTCGGTTTCCAAGCGGCGCCTTCTCACCGCTGGGGCCCCGGTAGGTCCGGGAGCGGTATTGATCGTTCACCGCACCCATGCCGTCCATGAACGATTTTCGGTCGGCCGCGTCTGCGGGCCCCTCAAGCAGGGCGATGTGGTCCTTCAATACCGCGTTGATGCCCGCAAAGTACTGAGCCAATTCCCGCGAAACGTCAAAGCTCGTTGTCGCGCTCTCATGGAGCAGCTCGCCCAGCAGCTGCATGTATCGGCGCAGGTAACAAAGCGTGACCATGGAGAGCCCGTGGCCAACAAGAGCGTTGTTCGCGTCGTTCCATTCCGGACGCTGGGTGTTCATCCAGATCCCGCCGCAGGGAACCAGATTGCCAATTCTGGCAAGCGCCGAGACCATCAGTTTTTCCAACAGGTTGACCCTGTAAATTGATCCATCTTCCAGCGTGACCAGCTTCCCGTCGGCACCGATGTCGGCGACACGTTTCGCAACCGCCCGAGCACGATCGTCGTCGTACTCGACGGTGTTTCTGGAATCGTCGAGCAACTCACCGTACGGCTTGATCCGATAGGGCACATCCGCGTAGACGAACCGGTTCCGGGTCAACGATTCGCCGAGCAGCCCGGGATGATAGTTGCGCGAGAGTTCCAGCAACCTGAGGAGGTACACGACCTGGTGATCCCCCCAGTAACCGATGTTCGACCAGGGAACTTCCGGTTCTAACACCTCCCAGTCGATGCCGTCCCTGGATATGCGGTAAGGGTTATGCCCGTCGGCGGTCGAGGCGTTGACAAACTTGGCGACGAAGCTCTCGATGTATTCCGGGAAGGAGAGGGCCAGAGCTTCCCAGTTCTGAAAAATGTCGCGCCAGTTTCCCTGATAGTTCAGGGTCTCCGACCCATCGGTGTCCTCGAGACGGATGGAAAAGTGATTCCAGGGCCGGCTGGGGTCTCCGTGCCGGCGGCTGAACGTCAGCGGCAAATATTCGTAGACGAGCCGGATAAAGGCTTCACTCTGGCTGTCTTCGGCCAGCTTCAGCGCCGAGTTCAGCGTCAGCGGCCCATCGAGCTTGACCAGCGCGGATTCAACCGTTTCAAGCAGCGGTAGGTTCCGCCGGCTCACGAAGTTCAGAAAGTCGGCACGAGGGAATCGGTAATCGTGTGGGAACACACCCCCCCGCATGATGTTGGACAGGGTGTTGGAAAAGTGCCGGCCGGTGACCAGATCGTCGGCAGACTTCTGAAATCCATCCGCACTGCCGGCCAATTGTTCCAGTCGAGTTGTACCGTCCGCGACATCCTGTTCGATCGCATCGGCAGGAATCCCCTGCCGGATGGCTTGCAGCAAGTTGGCCGTCTGAGACGGGCCCTGTTCGACATCCGCCAGCAATCGCCAGCCGTGGCCCGATTCTGATGGCAGGGTAAGAACCGACTGAACGAAGAAAGCGCCTCGCTTACCCTTGCCCAACGCTTCGGCATGGACCTTCTCACCCATGCAGAATGCAGCGACCTGGTCTTCCGAAAGTAGCACCCGGGCCTGCTCGAGGCCGGTGCTCCAGACGACCGTGGCTTTCAACGCCTCACTCGGTTCGGCTCGGTCGGTCAAGATGGAACTGAGTGTGAAGATTCCGGCACAGCCGCCGGTGACCGCTTCAGCCTGCTTGTAGGCGTCCACCAGCGTACTCAACTCGGCCTGTGCGGCGCGGTCGACGCCGTAGGGCAGAAGATTCCGCAATCCGTCCAGCAGTTCGACGCGAACCTCGTCCGCGCCAATGTTGAGCAATCGCGATTCCCGTATGAACCCAAAGCGGTTCCCGGTGGTCCACGAGTAGGAGAATGAAAGGCCGAGGTCGTGGTTGACTTCCTCGAACAGCAGCTTGTTGCCCGGCACGTTCTTGTACAGGTTTCGCTCGAGGTCGTAGACGAGCGGGCCGGTTTCAAACGGCTGCCAGAGCATGGTCTTGCCACCCCGCGCAGCCAGCAGCACGGTCTTGGGCCCGGTCGTCTCGCAGGCATCGTGGATCTTGTCGTCGGTGCAGTACGGGAAGAGTGCGTTTTCCGGGTCTCTGCGGCCGCAGGTCAGACCACCGGTACTGGAGACGAACAACCAATGATCGTAGCCGCTGAGCACAGACACAAAGAACGGTGGCATCGTGTGATAGTTGGCAATCTTGTAGAACCGTTCGCCATCCCTATCCACCCATTCCCCGCCACCCGCCGGACCGGGCACACGAACGACGGACTCACCGAGAAACGGCTGCTGCTTGGGTCGCTGTGCCATCAAGACCTGGCCTACTCAACCGCGACCGGCGACCAAGATGGACTTGGGGCGTCGACTCGGCATCGACCGGACGATCAGAATTTCAGCCCGATGTGGAATCCGTAGTTCCGCGGCTCGCTGAAGCTGCCCTTGGCGACCTGTTCTGCGGCTCCGCCCCACCACTGGATTACCTCGTTCGTCAGATTGTAACCGTAGAATTCCGTCGTCCAATTCCCGTGGTAGATGCGAACCCCCGCATGCACCATGGACCACGCTTCACGCTTGTCGTCCGTGTACTTGATGTCCTCGTCGAAGATAACAAACTCCAGGTCGTCCGTGTGTTTGTCGACGTTCCACACGGTCAGGTAGGAGTCGTCCTCCCAGTGAGCCGTTACCCATGGAACGACCGTCGTCTGGCCTGAGGGCATGAGAAAGGCATGATCGAGCGTCATGTGGAGCTTGAACGGTGCCGACACGGCCAACTCGTTGCCCTTGAGATTGACCTCTAACTCCGGCGTCTCCGGGTTGATCGAATCGTCGAACGAGAGATTCAAGTAGGAGACCGGATCGTAACTCCAGATCGTCAACCAGTCCTCGGTGATTTTCGTATCCAGCCAACTCGCATAGCCCTTGATCCGGCCACCGCGCCACGGGCGCCAGTCGTACTCGAACTCGAACCCCTGAATCTTCGCCCCGGGCACGTTCTGCGTGAAGTAAGCGGTGATTGGAGCGGGTACCCAACCGAAGAGGAATCCGCCAAAGGGGTCCGGGATCAGGTTCCCGAAGTCGTCCCGGATAAAATCCAATCTCTCGGTGAAACCGATCGCGCCAACCGACGCGTACTGCATATCTTCGTAATTGGAATAGAAGTAGGCGCCTCTCAGATCGAGCTTTTTCTTCGGCAGCCGTTGCTTGAAGCCGAGCTCAATGGTGGTCACCTCTTCCGGAATATACGAGGTTTCAACACGGATCTGCTCGTTGGTCCTCGGGTTGACCTCGTCGAACACGTCGCCGATGCCGCCCGCCTTGAAGCCCGTCGCAATGTAGGCGTAGAGGAGTGTGTTGTCGCTTTTGTCGTAGTCCAGCCCGACACGGAAATCGCTGTGGGACCAGGAACCCTTGTTATCGTTGGCCGTGAATTCCGGGTAGTTGGCGGGATCTGCGAAGAAGCCTATCGGTAACGCATTCAGGGACTCCCGCTCGAAGGCGGTCAGACCCGGGATGATCATCTCGCGGTCGACCTGGGGCGCACAGCCATTGGCCACCGTGCAGTTGTAGGTGCGCCCACCCTTGTCTTCCTTGGTCTCGTCACTGAAGCGGTATCCGAGAGTGACGTGCCACTTGGGCGAGTAGGAGTAGGTTCCCTGGGCAAAGAGCGCGGCCGCATTCGTGCCACGGTTCGGCTGATCGAACAGAGCCTTGCTGTCGATCGTGTTGTCGAAGTAACCGATCGTCTGCGTTCTCTCGCGGAAATAGTTCACTCCCGTGATCCAGTTGAAATTCTTGTCGCCGTACGATTGGAGCTGGAATTCGTGCGAGTACGCTTGCGAGCCGGTGCCGGGTAGGAAGAAGAACGCCTGATCCCATGCGTTCAGGCTCTGCTCCATATCCTGGGCCGACTCACGTTCCAATCTTTCGCCGCCGCCGACGTACACGAAGCGCAGGTCATCCTTGATGTCCCAGGTGACTCGGGAGCGCAGATAGTTGATGTCGAGGAAAAGTCGGCCGGGCGTGCTGACCACGGCCTGGTAGGTGTCGTCTTTCGGGAACATGTCGCCGCAGTCATTCGTGCCGAATTGTACGATGCCGATCTGATCGCCGAAGGTCGGCGAGTTCTCGTCTTCGTCGAACACGTTCTCGTATTTCGGGCGCCCTCGAAGCTTCTTGCAGTTGACCAGATCGACTCCACCGGCGCTGTCGCTCCTGTACTGCTGAAAGCTAAAGTCCACGGCGACCTTCTTGCTGGGCTTCCAGAGAGCGCTCAGCCGATACGCCCACTCGTCGGCGTTCATGTAGAAGTCTTCGCTATCCGCGGCCACGAGCTCACGGATTTCGTAGCCCTCGCCGTTGTTGGCGGTGTTGGCCCACCAGTTGGCGTTCTGGGTTCGCGTGTAGCATCTGGGGCTTGTACACAGGTTTTCGCCCGTCGTCGCGTCGAGACTGCCGGGTGCGATGACGTCGGCTTCCTGCACCAGACCCGCAATCCGGCGCTGGTCGTACTGGTTCGGGTCCCAGTAGCCCTTGAGGTAAGAATCGCGCTGGTAGGACCGAGCCGCGACTCGAAAGGCGAACTTGTCGGAGACCGGGATATTGACCATGCTGGCGACTTCTTGCGAGTTCCAGATTCCGCCCCGCACGACCCCGGTGCCTTCGAACTTGTTCAGCTTGGGCTTGGCCGTCACGATGTTAATGCTGCCGACCGTCGAGTTCCTTCCGAAGAGCGTCCCCTGGGGCCCACGTAGCACCTCGACCCGCTCGTTGTCGAACATCAGCCCGAGGATCCCCTGCATCCGCGGTGAGTAGACTCCGTCCATATGAACGCCGACGGCCGAGTCGCCGAGTTCGGTTTCGTTGGTCGAGCGCACGCCACGCATGGAGATGATCGGGGCCGATTGTCCATTGATGGTGGCGATGTCCATGTTCGGGACCATCTGGGCCATGTCCCGGATGTTCTGAACCCCTTCCCGATCCAGCTCGTCCTGGTCGAACACCGAGACGGCAATCGGGGTCTTCATCAGATCGGTTTCGACTTTGGTCGCGGTGACGGTGACCGACTCGTCGTACGGATCGGGTGTAGGCGTCTTCGCCTTCTCCTTCTCGTCAGTGGGGTCCTTCGACTCGTCGGTCTCAGGTGTTTTCTCTTCCTGCTTTTCTTCCGTTGTCTCTTTCGCCTTCTCTGGCTCCTGGGCCAGACTGAGACCGACCCCGATCAGGGAGATCGCTCCGAGACAGAACAGAACCACCAGTCCCCGGCCAGCCTTCATTGGGTCCCCTCCCCCGCTTCTCGTCGTGCTGGATCCGCCAAGCTCACGTAGTGAACGACCGCTGAACTGGCGTGACCATCTCGTGTGGAATCCAACGATGATAGCTCCCGATGAGTGCGATCCTTGCTTTTTGGGCCACCTGAACGTACGAGGTAGGTGACAGCGCTGTCAAGCACCAATGACAGCGTTGTCAGACATTCTAGACAACGCCGTTTTTTTCTGCGACCATCGAGGGAGGTTCTTAGCGACTTTTGGCCGTGCGCCGACCGAAAAGTTGCTTCCCAATGGGGCATTGCTTTGGATGACCAGCGACATTCGGTGGGTTTTCGCCCAAACAGGATCCTGGCGGGAGATATCGGCGCCACCCACTCCAGGCTCGCAGTCTTCCGCCACCAGAACAACCGCTATGAGATCTTGCGCTCGGCGACCTACTCGAGCCCGAAACACCGTTCCCTGACGGAGGTTCTCGCGAGTTTCCTCGAGAACGAACAGGCGGAATTCGATGCTGTCTGTCTCGGACTTCCCGTGCCGATCCATTCACAGGTCGTGTTTCCTTTTACGAATCTCCCATGGCGCGTCGATCGGAAAGAGGTTCTCCGGGCGGTCGGAACCGATCGGGTCGCGCTGATCAACGATGTGCAAGCTTCGGCGGCTGGGATCCATCGACTCTCTGACGCAGATCTTGTTTGCTTGCAACCCGGGCAGGTGGATCCCGCCGGAAATCGCGTCGTGGTATCCGTGGGAACGGGGCTGGGCGTGAGCGCTCTCAGTCCGTCGGGTCACGCTTTCGCCACGGAAGCCGGCCACGCGACCTTCGCGCCCAGCTGTGCATTCGATCTCGACCTTCAGGCAAGACTGCAGCATGAGTACGGGCATGTCAGTTGGGAGAGAGTTGCATCGGGGTTGGCTCTGCCGGCCATCCATGCGCTGCTTGCGCCGGAACAATCTCCACTCCTGGAGGCTTCCGAGATTGTCCGTCGCTCCAGCTCAGACCTCGTTTGTATCGAGGCCGTCGAGACGTTTCGACGCTACATCGGGTCCGCAGTAGGGAATATTGCTCTGACCTTGATGGCGAGCGGAGGCCTCTATCTCACTGGCGGTGTTGCCGCGAAGGTTCTCGATAAGAACAATGCCGATTCGTTCATCAGCGCATTTCGCGACAAGGGTCGCATGCGGGACCTGCTCGAGCGCATGCCGGTGTTTCTCGTGATTGAGAACAACCTTGCGCTGCATGGCGCGGCAGAGACGGCGATCACACTTCTGAGTGATAAACCGGATGATTGCTAAGCGAACGACCATCACCGATGTCGCGCAGCGCGCAGGGGTTTCTATCAAGACCGTCTCGCGGGTCTTCAACCGCGAGCCCCACGTCCGCCCGTCGACAATCGAGAAGGTGCTCGCCGCCGCCGAGGCCCTTAACTACCATCCGAATCTATCGGCTCGCCGGCTTGCCAGCAATCAAACCTATGTGATCGGAATGCTCTATGACAATCCAAATTCCGACTACGTGACCGATGTGCAGTACGGATCGCTGCAGGCGTGTCGGGAGCACGGCTATAACTTACTGATCCACCCGTGTAAGGCGGATTCTGCCGAACTGATGGAGGAGGTCGTCAGTCTGCATCGCCAGGTCGATGGCTTCATCATGCTCCAGCCGGTTTCAGACCTACATGAGCTCTGCCAGTTCCTGCTTGAACACAAGGTCGCCTGTGCGCGAGTCTCCCAGCGCCCCTTCGAAGGATTCCCCTGGATCTCGGTCGGCGACTCGGAGGCCGCGGATCAAATGACCGAACACCTTCTGGGACTCGGTCACCGTCGGATCGGGTTCATCATCGGGCATCCCGAACACGGCACAAGCCACGATCGTCTCGCCGGCTACCGCAGTGCACTCGCCAGGCACAACATCGAATACGATGACACCCTCGTTGAGCAGGGTCGGTTTGATTACGCGTCCGGTTTTTCGTGCGCACGAAAGTTGCTGTCGCTAGAACCTCGCCCGACGGCCATCTTTGCCAGTAACGACCCGATGGCCATGGGTGTTTTGTCCGCCGCCCATGAAATTGGGCTCGCGGTTCCTCGCCAACTCTCGGTCTCCGGCTTCGACGATTCGCCGTTGGCCCGGCACGCGTGGCCGCCGTTAACAACCGTGCGCCAGCCCATCACCGAAGTCGCACGGCTGGCGACCGATGTCTTGATGAAACGACTGCGGGGTCGATTCACTGGCGATTCCGATCATCGCCTGCAAGCGGAACTGGTGCGTCGTGATTCGACGGGGCGCCCGGGCTAACGCTGACCTGGGGCCCGACGCTTCGGCTCTTCGTACCCATCGAGCACAAATGTGACGCGAGATGGGTGGCCGCGATGCCTGTCGTGAAAGGCCCCGACCGGATTTACCGGCCGGGGCCTAAGGGTGCGGGGTCCATCACGCCCCGCAGGAGGATGAGATTAATCGCAAACCAACTGGATCGACTCGTTGTATTCCATCGTGTGCCTCACCGTTGCCTTAATTGTCGGGCGCAAGAAGAGAAACTGCAATAGCGATCGGCGGGCAACAAGAGACCGAGTGAATCGTTTTAGAGATGCCTCAAACAGCGGCCGTCATCGGGGTCGCGATCTCCCTGTGGGGTATGCTTCGAGCATGCGCGGTATTAACGGTTGGTTCGGTGTCGGGGCGCTGTTGGCCGGTGTGGGGGTCTTGCTCGGCGCGTTCGGGGCTCACGGTTTGAAGGGGCGGGTCACGCCGGAACTGCTGGTCATCTTCGAGACCGGGGTCCGCTACCAGCTGTTCCATGCGTTGGGGTTACTGTCGGTCGGTTGGGCCGCCACCCGGGCGCCATCGACCTGGATCAGCGTCGCCGGCTGGGCGTTCGCCCTCGGCATCGCGATCTTCTCCGGTAGCCTCTACGTGATGACCGTCACGGGTGCGCGCTGGTTGGGTGCCATCACACCGATCGGTGGTCTCGCGTTCCTCACGGGTTGGGCCTGCCTGACCGTGGGTGCCTGGCGAAAGCCCTAGTTGTACTCCGCCCGTACAACCTGGAACCTGTGCCGACAGTCGGAGTTCGGCATGACCTTGCGCAGTTGCCTCGAACTCCCCGGCTGAAGCCAGTAGTCGCGTTCGATCGGTTTCTTAGTCGTGGTCGTACTCGAACAGGTCTTCACGTGCCGCAATGTTGTCTTGATCTGCTTGTCCGCATCGTTTGTGACGGTGTAGATGAGGTTCCCCCTGGAGTCCTTCTCCGAGTGGACCCTCACATCCTGACGCGCATCGGCAAACGTCGCCGAGGTGGAGACGGCTGCGAGTGTGACCATGATGAGGTAGGCGAGTTTTCGCACGTTGTGAGTCCTTATCTGCTTGTTTGAATGTAGGTTCGGGGACGCTGGCAGGCAAGAATGAGGCGTTTTCGAACTTCCCGGCGACTCGTGGCACACTTCTTAGCGCGTCCCCTAACCGACTGGAGCCCCGGATGACGACCCTGAAGATCATGACCCCCCGAAATCGCCTCGCAGTCCTGACGCTCGCGCTGGCCTGTTTAGCCCTCCCGTCGACGGTGACGCGGGCGCAATCCGAAGCCGTCCTCGACACCGACATCCACGGCCTGCGGATCGCCGTCGAGGAGTTGGTCATCTTGCTGCGTCGGCAAAACCAACAGGCGGAAGTCCGCGGCCTGATGAGCCAGATCCTGGCACTCGACGCGGGCATCGTGTCGCTCGATGAATCCCAGCGCGAACTCATGAGCGAGCGTGCGAAGGTCGCCAACGATCTCGCGACTCTGCGACTCGAGCACGGCCAGACCCGACGCCGGATGCAGCAGCCCGAGCGACCCGGGGCCACCTCGGAAAGCCTGCGGGGATTATTCGAATTGCAGAAAGAGCGACTGGTCTCTCTCGAACAACGACGGGACTACATGGACGGCCGACTCGTAGAACTACGGGACACGCTTCTGCTCCGCAAGCTTCAACAGCAAGAACTCGAAACGTTGTTCACCGACGCGACCACCTCGCCGGACACCACGGAATAGCAAAAAGGGGACAGATTTATTTTTCTGATCCGTGATCAGAAAAATAAATCTGTCCCCTTTTTGGCTGGCGTCGGAATCAGGTCTGGTCGTCAATCTTCCCGGCGGGCGCGCAACGCTTGACGGACGCGATTCCGCCCGAGCAGCCCGACGAACCGGCGTAGATCTGCGAACGTCCGATCGGCTCGCCGTTCGAAGCCTTCAGAACGAAACGGGCACCGCCGCCCTTGGCCTTGGCGCGATCGAAGTTCTTGTCTGCTTTGGCGTGCTTCTTGATCGACTTGATGCCATTCAGGGCCGAAGACTTGCTCTTGTAACGCTCGCTGGTCAGGACGACGCGTCCGTTGTTGGCGACCAGGTTGAACATGTACTGACCGCCACGATCCTTCTTGATAACGAACTTGCTTGCCACGGGGACCTCCTTCAGTTGAATGGTCATTTATTCTAACGCGCTTTATGAGCGGAAGAAAGTATCGCGAGTCGCGTCCAACATCGACCTCGAGGACTCTCTTAGGCAAGACGGAACGGGAAGGACCGACCCCAGCGCCTGTTCGTCGGTGGTGAGTCCTACGGCCAGCCCGACGGGTTCTCCGGCAACATACTCGAGTCGCTTCATCGCCAACTGTCTTGAGTTTCCAGGCAAACTCCAACAGGGCCCCTACTGACTGGACAACAAGCTCACGGGACCTCACGTTCTATCTGTGACGACCGAATACGCCGCCGACCGCCGCAACCAATCGATGCCGCGCTCGGGTCAGGGTAATCAACCGTCGCAAGAAAGAGGGTCGGATGAAAGTCGCTCCACTCCCCGCCAACGAGGCTAGCAGGCTCGCCCAGCTTGTCGAGTACGACATCCTCGACACGATGCCTGAACAGGCCTACGACGACATCACGTTCCTCGCCGCGTGGATCTGCAATACGCCGATCGCGCTGGTCAGCCTTGTCGACGGTGACCGGCAGTGGTTCAAATCGAAGGTCGGACTCGACGCGACGGAGACCTCCCGCGATCTGGCCTTTTGCGCGCACGCGATCCACAATCCCGACGAGATGCTGATCGTTCCCAACGCCACCAAAGACGATCGATTCGCGGACAACCCGCTGGTCAAGGAAGATCCCTCGATCCGTTTTTACGCCGGCGCTCCACTCAAGACCTCGGACGGCTGCGCACTGGGGACGCTTTGTGTGATCGATCGCGAACCTCGTGAGTTGAAACCGGGGCAACAAAAGGCCCTCGGGGCGCTCTCCCGGCAGGTCATGGGACAACTCGAACTGCGCAAAGCGGTAGGAGACCTGAAACGCAAATCCGCGGATCTGCGCAAGTACCAGGAGCGACTGGAGAATTATCAGTGCCGTCTCGAGCAGGCCAACGAATCGCTTTCTGCGAAGAGCCAGACGGACTCGCTGACCGGCCTGGACAACCGTGCGGCTTTCGACCGGCGTCTGGACGAGGAGTTCCACCGCGCCCAGCGCCACGGGCACCCGTTGTCCCTGCTCTTGCTGGACGTGGATCATTTCAAGTCATTCAACGACGAGTTCGGCCATTCCACCGGTGACGCCGTGCTTCAGGGTGTCGCCCGGCTGCTGAGCGAGAAGAGACGGGCCCAGGATATGGTCGCGCGTTTCGGAGGCGAGGAGTTTGCCGTGGTGCTCCCCGATACGAACACCGAGGGAGCCGTCATCCTGGCCGAACGATTCCGCCGAGCCGTCGAATCAGAATCCTGGGCGGATAAGTCGGTCACAATCAGCGCCGGCGTGGCCACGCTCGACAGCGGAATCGACGGTTGCCGCGGCTTGATCGATGCGGCCGACCAGGCTCTTTACGCGGCCAAAAACAGCGGCCGCAACTGCGTCATCGAAGCGGGCGCTACCGCCGAGAAAATCCAAGGCTAGCCTCCATCCAGGACCCGGCTCGAATAAGAGAGCGTAAAGGGGTCTTGACACTTCCTGGCGAGTCTCGCGAGTGCCGCTCGGCGGTGTTACCATCGCGTCACTGCCAGAACCGAAACAGGAGTCGATCCAATGTCCACCCGTCTTGACCTGTCCAAGCTAAGCCTCATGGATGCCCTCGACCTCGCGAAGCTGATCGAGATGGAGGCGCATCACCGCTACCTTCTGTTCGCCTCCCAACTCGGCCGCACCGGCGGTTACGATGCTGGAGCCTTCTTCGCCACGATGGCCCAGAATGAGGCCAAGCACGGCCAGGAGTTGGAAGCACGACGCAAAAAACTGTTTGGTGATGCCCCCGCTAAAGTGACGCTGGACGATCTGTTCGACGTCGAAGCCCCGGATACGGGTGCACCGCGCCGCGGTATGTCGATCGTCCAGGCGTTCGAGGTCGGGCTCGCCGCCGAAAAGAAGGCCCACGACTTCTACGACATGGCCTTGGTCGGCGTCACCGATCCTGACGTGCGGGCACTGTTCACCGAGCTTCGCGACGAGGAGACCGAGCACGTCGAGTTGCTGAATGAGGCACTGGCGAAGCTACCCCCGAGCGCTAGCGACGTGCTCGAGTTCGACGCCGACGAGTCCCCGTTTTTGTAGGGAATCGGCCCCCTATGCCGGGTTCCCCTTATAGGCGGCTCCTGACCTGCGGTCGTACATTCCTGCCCATTGAAGCCCCACGGGTTGGCGCAGGAGACCGCCTGCATGCATTTCAACGGCACGGATTACATCGTCACCGAGCATGGGCGGCAGCGGATCGGTTCAGGCATCAACGAGATCGGACAGGCGGTCCTGGACTTCGTGAAGACGGCCCCCGTGGCCTGTTCCTTCTCGCGCCTGATGGACTCCCTTCTGGAGGAGTACGACGTCGACCGGGCTATTCTAGAGAAAGACGTCCGCGCCTTCCTCCTGATCTGCATCGGTACCGATGCTCTCGTCGAACCCGGAAAGCAGAAACTGTACGGCCTCGACCTGTCGGTCACCAACAAGTGCAACGCGACTTGTGTCTACTGCCCGACTCCCAGGATCGAGGCGCCCAAACGTCTTCTCGAGATGGACGAGGTCACCAAGTTGATCGACGAACTCTCGGCCCCCGAATTCGAGGCCGAACTGGGCCGGCTGACCACGATCGAGATCGGCGGTCTGACGGAGCCGCTGATGCATCGCCAGGCCATCGACATTCTTCGAGAGTTCAAGCGCCGTTATCCGACCCCGTTCGTCATCCTTTATACCAACGCGGTCCTGCTGACCCCGGAACACATCTCTGCGCTGCTCGGTGAGGAGCTGATCAGCTCGCTGGTCGTGAGCATCGACGGTGTGGACCAGCACGAGCACTTCGCCGCCAAGGGTGTTCCCTATGCCACGGTAGAAAAGAATCTCGAGCAGTTCATCCGCACGCGGGACGAGTTGAACTCCGCGTGCCGCGTCATGATCCATGTGCTGCCCTACGCCCGCTATCGGGCATTGGTACAAAAACAACTGAATCGAGACCCGTTGATCACGCCCCGTAGCGGCGGCGAGTTCCGGGACCAGACGGCCGAGGTCGTCGCCCGCTGGCAGCCGCTCCTGTCCGATACCGACACGATCCGCGATGGCGCGGAATCGTTCCAGCTGCGGGGCGAGTACCGTCTGGACTCCGACACCTTCGCCGTTCCCGAGGAGGCGCTGAACTGTCCGTGGCCCGACTACGTCGCCCACTCCCTCAGCGTAACCTCTAACGGCGACGTCGTGATCTGTTGCAACGACTTCCAGAAGGAAAGCGTCCTGGGTAACTTCCTGACCACGAGTCTCTACGACATCGTCGTCGGCCCTCGTCGCCGATTCATCGAGAAACTGACCCGCAACGACCGGGAGAATCTCCCGACCCGTTGCCTGCAACGCAAGTACTGCCAGCCCCTTTCGTTCGGCCAGAATGGAGACCGTCATGATCTACAACGCTAAACCCTACGCCATGTCCCCGTACAAGTTCCGTCACGGTAACTTCCAACCCAACGCAGTCGGCAACGACATTGTCGCCTTCATCACCACGTCGCCCACGAACAGTACCTTCGAGGGGCTCATCAAGAACCTGGCATCGATGTACGACGTCGACATTCAGACTCTGGAAGCCGACGCCCGCGCGTTTCTCGATGACTGCATCCATCGCGACATCCTCATCAACCCGGACGTGAAGCGGGAGGGCGAGGCGGTCGTCGAGGAGATCCACAAGATCCAGGAGAGCATCCCGGAGTTGACGATCGACAAGTTCGGCTACCTGGCGACCCTCGGGAAGCCATGGACGCCCGGCTGCCAATCCTGCTCTCGTGGCAAGTGGGCGGTCTTCAACGTGGGCATCGGCTGCAACCTGGATTGTTGGTACTGCCCATACACGGGAGGTCTCGAGAAGGAGCAGCTTGATCAGACTCAGGGAACCCAGGGCGGCATCGAGCACATCAGTTTCATGGGTCTGCGATTCAGCTTCCAGGAGTTGAAGCTCCAGTTTGACCTGATCGCCGATAAGTTCGATGCCTTCGCCTGGATCGGCGGCGAACCGATGATGCCCCAGGTACTCGACGACGCCCTGCCGATGATCAAGTACTTCCACGAGACCTACCCCGACTACCACCAGTGGATGTACACCAACGGCTCGTACGCCACGACGGAGAACATGCAGCGGCTTTACGACGTGGGCATCCGGGAGTTGCGCTTCAATCTCTCCGCCGTCGGTTTCAGCCGCAAGGTGATTGCCCGTATGAAGGAAGCCAAGAAGATCTTCCCCTACGTCTGCATGGAAATCCCGATGACCAAGAAGAGCTACGAGGGTCTGATGACCCACTACAAGGAAATCCTGGATACGGGTCTCGACCAGATGAATCTGGCGGAGTTCATGGTCGGCGATACTCAGATCAACAACGGCGATGAACTGGAGGAAGAGGGAAAGCTCTACAACTTCAAGGGCTTCATTTGCTCTCCCGTTTCCAGCCGGCAGTACACCTACAAGGTCATCAAGCAGGCCGCGGAAGAGAAGTGGCCCGTCGTGATCAACGACTGCAGCAACGAGTACAAGTATTACAAACTGTCGATCCAGGAGAACAAGGGCGTCAACATTTTCCAGGGACGGGTCGGATACTGGAACAACCACTACAGCCTGGAGGACATCGAGAAGTTCAACGAGAAGATGGGGTAGGCCGCTGTCCGCCGCGTGCACGCTCTAGATTACGCTGCACCCGACGGTCGGCCGCCGCGAGGGTGGACTCGTCTTGTTCGTCGGCCTCTCGCAGAATCTCCGCCAGCGTCGTTCCGATCGAATCGACCCTGTCGAACAACTCGTTCTGCTTCCAGATGCCTTGTCCTAGATGGGCGAACGAAATCGCACCGCCGGCGTTGACGATGTAATCCGGTGCGTAGAGGATGCCTCGCTCTCGCAACCGTTCAACATCGTCGCGCACTTCCAACTGGTTGTTCGCAGCACCGGCGACGATCTGGCACTCGAGTCTGGGAATGGTCCGTTGATTCAGGGTCGCACCGACGGCGCAGGGAGCGAAAATGTCGCAGGCTGTCGAGTACGGGTCGCCGCCGTTGATCCACTCGGCGCCGTGTAACCTGGCCAATTCACTTGCGTGGCCCTCGTCGACGTCGTCAATTAGAATTTCTGCACCTTCCTCGTCCAACATACGAATCAGATGGCCGCCGACATTTCCGGCGCCCTGGACGACCACCCTGCGGCCCCGCAGCGAGGCATCACCGAACTTGTGTTCGAGAGCCGTCTTCATCGCCGTCAGAACGCCGCGGGCGGTGTAGGGGCTTGGATCCACCTTGTTGCCGTTGACGTCGTAGCCGTGCATGTGATCGGTGTGTCGGGCAAGGTAATCCATATCTTCCGGA